>CAMCXA010000017.1 GCA_945883115.1 Alsobacter soli | reverse complement strand
AAAAACACCATAAAAAATAACAAAAAGTCCTGTTGTCAGGCCAGCGTACCGCAACCCACCGCCTCTAATTTCAATGGCCAGGATTACAAGAAGAACGATGCCCTCAAGCCCTGCCTCATAAAGTTGGCTCGGATGACGTGGTTCCGGTCCACCATTCGGAAAGATCACTCCCCAAGAAACATCTGTGGTACGGCCCCAAAGCTCGCTGTTGATGAAGTTTGCGATCCGGCCGAAGAAAAGTCCGATCGGTGCGACAGCAGCAGCGATATCGGTCAGGGAAAGCAGGGGAAGTTTGCGGGCGCGGGCTTGAAGGATCATCGCCAAGGCAGCACCAGCGAGTCCGCCATGGAAAGACATTCCACCGTGCCAGACGGCAAGAATTTCGGCTGGATTCTCGATAAAATACAATGGGTTGTAGAAAATGACATAACCAAGGCGGCCACCGAAAATGATCCCGAAGGCGCAGTAGAGCAACAGATCATCAAGGTCGGCGGTGGCTGGTCGCTGTCGCATGCCCCAGAGGGTTTGTGAACTGCCCAGAAAAATCGCATACCGCCATCCGATCAGTAAACCCGCGATGTAGGCGATGGCATACCATCGGATAACAAGTGGACCTACTTGGAGAAGTACCGGATCGATCATTGGAAAAGATATGGAAAAATAAGGCATTGGACCTCCAACATGTCCTTTGATTGCCTGTACCGATATGATCCGTCAAGAACCTGGGATCAAGATGGGTGAATTGGCGATTGTTCCATGGTAATCATACGACCATTCTTCCGTGATCAATAAGGACCTCGAAATGACACAGGGTGCAAATCCTATTCTGGATAATATTTCCCGTCTGATGACTGACGCTGCTGGCGTCGCTACTGGCATGCGCCGCGAGGCAGAGGGTGTGATGCGTTCACAACTTGAGCGTCTGGTCCGTGATATGGATGTCGTGACGCGTGAGGAGTTCGAGGCCGTTCGTGAGATGGCTATCCGGGCTCGCGACGAAAATGAAGCCCTTAGGGCGCGTCTTGATGCTCTCGAGTCGGGTATGACGGCCAAGTGACAAAAAGACGTTCATATCGATAAAATTCGCTTTCCATGTTCACAACTGATTCGGTTTTGGCAGAATCAGAGCGATTTTTGACTGAAAACGATAATCGGCTGTGGACAGGCTGATACCGTCATTGTGCGAAAGGTGCGAATCCGTGAGCGTCCGACTCATCTGAGTCACGGTCATTTCTAAATCTGGAGATGCGTGGGGCAGAGTTGGGTGACTTATGACTGCAACTGACTATTCAGGTTTAAAGCGACACGAACATCCGCTCGATATTGTCGAGCGGCTCGCCTCCATCCACGATCGAACATTTGATCGTCCGGGAGATGACGAGATTACGCTGACCGTTCAGGGGAATTGGGGGCTTTATCACATGGCCTTCAACTGGCTCGAGTCGATGGAGGCGTTGCACATTGCTTGCGCTTTTGATCTCAAAGTGCTCGATCGTCGGCGTTCCGAGATCAACGAGCTCGTGTCTCGCATCAACGAACAATTATGGGTTGGTCATTTTGATCTTTGGACAGACGATAATTCCGTCATGTTTCGACACTCGCTGATTCTTTCGGGGGGCGCAGATCCGACGGGGCAGCAATGCGAGGCGTTGCTCAATATTGCGGTTGAAGCCTGCAATCGGCATTATCAGGCTTTCCAGTTTGTGTTATGGGCTGGAAAAAGTCCTGCTGAAGCACTTGCTGCATCCATGTTCGAGACAGCCGGAGAAGCATGAGGGAAGGGTGAGTTCATCACATGACCGCTGAGATGCCAAAATCGCTTGTTCTTGTTGGCGCAGGAAAAATGGGCGGAGCCATGCTTGAGGGCTGGTTGGCGATGGGGCTACCCGAGGACAGGATAACGGTCCTGGATCCGTTGCCTTCGCGTGATCTCGTGAAGCTGTGCGAGGATCGCAAAATCAAATTGAACCCCTCGATTGCCAGAGTGAAAGCGCCGCAGGTCCTTGTGCTGGCGATCAAGCCACAAATGCTCGACGCTGCCGCCCGGGAATTGCAATTGCTAGTCGCCTCGGACACGCTCATCTTGTCGGTGCTGGCTGGGAAAACCGTCGCCAACATCGCGACGAGACTATCCAGTGCGAGGGCGATCGCGCGCGCCATGCCGAATTTACCGGCGTCGGTTGGTCGCGGCATGACTGGTGTTTTCGCCGGACCAGATGTGACTATCCGACAAAGGAGCATGATCCTCAGTCTGTTGACTGCGATCGGTCGGGTTGAATGGGTTGATCAAGAGGATCTGATCGATGCCGTGACCGGAGTTTCGGGCTCTGGCCCTGCTTATGTATTCTATCTTGTGGAATGTCTGGCCCGGGCAGGAGAAGCTGAAGGGTTGCCTGCCGATGTGGCGATGCGTCTGGCTCGCGCGACCATTGAGGGCGCCGGAGAGCTGCTTCATCGAACGGATATTGCGGCATCTGTCCTGCGCCAGAACGTCACGTCACCCGGTGGAACAACTGCCGCTGGATTGCAGGTTTTGATGATGGACAAGGCATTGGACTCGCTCGTCAAGGCAACAGTACATGCAGCACGGATGCGGGCAGGAGAGCTTTCTGGCTGAGTTCCCACTGGACAGATTGCGATAGGGTCCCCATTTCGAGTAGTGTCCAAAAAAAGGGGATTGAACGATGGCAAAATCACGCGGTTCGGAATCAGAGACAAACGGGGCTCGTGAGCGGATTGTCGATGCGTTGCTCGATCTGGCTAGCGAACGCTCATGGCATTCCATTACAATGCCCGATATTGCCGAGCGTGCGGGCGTTAGCCTTGCCGAATTCAGAAATCATTTTCCGTCAAAAGGCGCCATACTCGGTGCTTTTGCTAAACGCATTGATACAATTGTGCTTGAGGGAACAACGCACGATCTCGACACGGAGACGAGTCGGGAGCGCCTCTTCGATGTACTGATGCGCCGTATTGATGCCTTGGCACCTCACAAGGATGCTATGCGGTCGATCATGGCCGGTCTACGACATGATCCGCTGAGCCTTCTGGCGATGAACCAGGTGGCGACAAATTCGATGCGGTTCATGTTGGCGGCCGCGGGGATCGACGCAGAGGGGCCGTTCGGCTCAATCAAAGTGCAAGGTGCAGTCCTGTCCTTCGCACAAATTATTGATGTTTGGCTCAGGGATGATGATGCGGGCCTATCGAAAACGATGGCGGCACTGGATACCGAATTGGGCAAAGGCGCGATGATGGTGCACAGGTTGGATGACCTCGGGAGGATGTCTGCGCCACTTGTGACGATGATGGACCGGGCGATGGAGCGCGGTCGTTCAATGCGGGATAGGCGGAGTTGGAATCGTCAGGACGCTGATCAGGATCCGAGCATTTGATGCTGATAATGACAGCGGAATGAAAGCATCATGACGGACAGTGCCTTGATCGATTTTGACGATTTTCTGAAGATCGATATCCGGGTTGGAACCATTATTGCGGCCGAGCGATTCCCTGAAGCTCGCAAGCCCGCGATCAAGCTCAAAATCGACTTTGGTGGTGATTTGGGCGTGAAAAAATCATCCGCCCAAATTACGCAAAACCATGATGTTGATTCACTAGTTGGAACCCAAGTTCTGGCTGTTGTCAATTTTCCTCCGCGACAGATCGGGCCGTTCATGTCCGAGGTTCTGACGCTCGGAGTTCCGGACTCGAATGGGAATGTCATGCTTGTGAGGCCCGACCGGGCGGTTCCCGTCGGCGGAAGGCTTTACTGACTATTTTGCGGCAATAGCTCGTGGCGTGACAGCTGCCGTATAATCATCAATCAAAGCCCGGGACATGGCGCCAGGAACAAACCGGTACGGCCCGATCTCAGAAACGGGCGTTACTTCTGCTGCAGTGCCTGTGATGAAGCATTCTTCGAAATCGGCGAGTTCGTCAGGCATGATGCGGCGCTCAACGATCTGGATCCCGCGAGCGCGGGCAAGGTCAAGCACCGTGTGACGCGTGATTCCGTCGAGGAAGCAATCAGCAATTGGCGTGTGGATTACACCATCCTTGATGAAAAACACGTTCGCTCCGGTGCATTCCGCAACACGGCCCTGCCAGTCGAGCATCAACGCATCGGCACACCCTTTGCGCTCTGCGCGATGCTTCGAGATGGTGCAGATCATATACAGTCCAGCTGCCTTCGAGGCGACGGGCGCGGTCATCGGGTCTGGGCGACGATAATCGGCAATGTCCAGTTTGATGCCCTTCATTTTGAGAGCTATGTCGAACATTGACGGCCATTCCCAAGTTGCAATCGCCACATGGATGGTTGCGTGCTGGGCAGCAACCGCCATCATTTCACTGCCACGCCAAGCCAAAGGCCGGACATAGCAGTTTTTAAAACCATTCTTCTCGACGACCAATGCCTTTGCGACATCGAGTTCTGCAACGGAATACGGCACTTCGAAATCGAGAATTTCTGCCGATCGCCGAAAACGCTCGGAATGCTCGGATGATTTGAATATTTGGCCTTCATACGCCCGTTCGCCTTCAAACACGGCCGAGGCGTAGTGTAATCCATGGCTCAGGACGTGGAGCTTGGCGTCTTTCCACGGAACCAGCTTGCCGTCGAACCAGATGAAACCGTCGCGCAAGTCGAATGGGATCACAGACATGATAGCTTTCCTCGTCCAAACACTGCAAGTGATTGCAGCTATTTATAAAACACGTATTTTTCTGCGATAATTCTGATGAAAGAGTAGCAATCGATACGAAATATGTCAATAATACTGACATAAATTCCGCGGAGGTTTTCCGGTGATGGATATGGATGAACCGGCTAAGCAGAGGGTGGTCCTGGCTCATTCGGAGTCAACTGACGAAGCCCAATCCTTGCTCGAACTTGTCGAGCTTTTGTTCTTTGCATATCGTGACTTTGTGGGCGACCCTGACCGTTTGCTCGAGGATTTCGGTTTTGGCCGGGCACATCACAGGGTTTTGCATTTTGTAGCCCGTAATCCCGGGCTCACAATTGCCAACTTGCTGACGATTTTGAAGATCACCAAGCAAAGCCTCAATCCCGTACTCAAGGAACTTATTGGCAAAGGATATATTATCAGCCGACCTGGAAGCGATGATCGACGGCAACGTCATCTTTTTGTGTCCGAGCGTGGCAAATCGCTTGCGCAGGATCTGATGTCACTTCAGACACGGCGCATGGCAAGGGCAACATCAGAATGTGGCCCGGAGTCGGCAATGGTCGCACGACAATTTCTTGCTGCGATGATCGAGCCTTCCGAGCGTGCGGAAGCACTCAAAATTGCAGCAGCACAGGATCGCTTGCGATGAGCCGGGTGCAGAGTAAATCACCGCTCAGTGAAACAGCACCCCATATTCTTGTCGTTGATGACGACAGACGTCTCCGGGAGTTGCTCACCCGCTATCTGGGCGATCACGGTTTTCGGGTAACCAGCGCGAAGGACGCTGCAGATGCCCGCGCGATAATGCAGATGTTCGTTTTTGACGGTATTGTCCTCGACGTCATGATGCCGGGCGAGAACGGATTTGATTTTGCCCGGTCGGTTAGAAAGACGATCGATATCCCGATTTTGATGCTGACAGCACTATCGCAGACGGATGATCGCGTGCGCGGGCTTGAGACCGGCGTAGATGATTACCTGACCAAGCCTTTCGAGCCGCGGGAACTTTTGCTGAGAATCAATAATATGATGCGCCGCGTCGCCGTTGCTTCGGCGCTGGAGAAAGCTCCCACGCTTCCGGAAAATGTCAATTTCGGGCAGATGAGCTTTCACTTGGAAAGGCGGGAACTCAGAGCCAATGGTAATGTCATTCGTCTCACCGACCGCGAACGGGAGCTGCTGTTCCTTCTGGCATCCCGACTGGGAGAGGTGGTTCCGAGGGACGTTATCTCGATGGGGGATCAGGCGAATGAACGGACAGTGGATGTCCAAATCAACCGACTGAGGCGTAAAATTGAAACAGACCCTGCCAACCCGCTGCATCTTCAAACGGTGCGCGGGATCGGCTATCGTCTCCTGATCGACTAGGAACCGCCGCCATGAATTACAGTGCTCTTGTAAGCGCGCCGTTCCGGTTCTACCGCAGGCTGGTGGATTCGCTGGTGCGGCGATTGCCAAAAGGGCTTTATGCGCGAGCCTTGATCATTATCATCGCGCCGATGGTGCTGCTTCAATCAGTGGTAGCCTACGTGTTTATGGAGCGGCATTGGCAATTGGTAACCCAGAGGCTTTCGGCTGCTGTGGTGCAGGACATTGCTGCAATTGTTGAGATCACGGAGGCTTATCCGCAGGATTCAGGCTATGAAAAGCTGACCAGTATTGTCGATAAATCGATGAACCTCGATATGGAAATTCTACCTGCCGGACCATTGCCGGAAATCGGCCCTCGGCCATTCTTTTCAATCCTGGATGCCGCATTGACCGATGAGCTGGATCTAAAAATCAAGCGGCAATTCTGGATTGATACGGTGGGGTCGTCGGACCTGATCGAAATCCGGATCCAACTCGACTGGGGAATCTTGCGTGTGATTGCGAACCGATCGCAGGCCTATGCCTCGAATTCGCATATTTTCATCATGTGGATGATCGGAACCTCGCTGGTACTACTGGGTGTTGCTATTGTTTTTCTTCGCAACCAGATCCGTCCGATTCTAGCGCTGGCCGATGCGGCGAAGAGTTTCGGCAAGGGACGCGACATCGACTTCAAGCCGCGGGGTGCGCAGGAAATCCGTGAGGCGGGGCTTGCCTTTATCGAGATGCGACGGCGGATCGAGCGCGCCATCGAACAACGCACCGCCATGCTGAACGGGGTGAGTCATGATCTGCGCACGATTTTGACACGTTTTCGGTTGTCCCTTGAAGTTATCGAGGACTCGGCGGAGCTGGAGGCACTCAAAAAGGACGTTGATGAAATGTCGCGCATGCTCGAAGCCTATCTCGCTTTTGCGCGCGGGGAGGTCGCGGAGCAGGCCGTTGCAACCGATATAGGAGGCTTGCTTGACGAATTGAAAGCGGACTCCGAGCGACATGGTCATCAGACGAGTATCACACTAGCCGGCAATCCCATTGCGATTGTGCGGCAGGATAGTTTCAAGCGTTGCCTCGCCAATTTGGTTGCCAATGCCGCGCGACACGGAAACCGGATTGCAATCACTGCGACCCATGATGAACGATGGCTATCAGTGAGTATCGACGATGACGGACCAGGCATTCCGGCAGAGCGACGGGAAGATGTCTTTAAGCCGTTTGTGCGGCTGGATGAGGCGCGTAATGTGGACGAGGGAGGAAGCGGGCTCGGGCTTGCGATTGCCCGAGACATCGCCCGCGCGCATGGCGGCGATGTGCTGCTTTCAGATAGCCCGCTTGGTGGTTTGCGGGCGACCGTAAGGGTACCCGCTTGATCTAATCAAGAACCTGTGGCGGTCTCGGCCTTCGTCGCGGCCGGGTGCTGGACTAGCTTGCTGCTGAGATCGAGAACGGCATCGGTGACGTCCGCTGTTGGCTTCGGCGTACCTTCCGTCTTGACGAGTTCGCGTTGAAGGATACCACGATCCTTTCGGGCCATGCCAAGTGCGCCTTCAGCAACGGCGCGCTCCATACGCTCCGTCTCAAGCGCAACGCTGAGTTCGTCGATACGCGTCTGGTAAGAAACACGGTTTGTTTCGATTTGCGCTTCGAGTTGGTCGATGCGCCCCATGAGGACGGGAATCCGGTCGTCGAGTTTTGCGAGCGAGGAATCGCGCGCCTTGAGGTTTTTCGTGAGCGCATTGGCGCGGTCGATAAGAGTGGTGCGGGACTGTTCCAATTCGCGGATCTGGCGTTCTAAGTTCTCGTTAGCGAGTTTGATCTGCGTCATTTTCTGGTCGTTGGCAGCTGCGGTGACCGATGCATCGACCAGTTTCCGCTCAGCGACACGGAGTTCCTCGGTGCGACCAATCAGCGAATTGCGGGCTTCGGCAAGGAGACGCTCGCCAAGCGTTGATCGCGATTGAAGAGCGTCTATCTTCATGTTCAGCGCGCTTTTTTCGGCCTGATAGCGGCTGTTGAGATCGTCAAACTGGTCCGAGATCGCCTTGCGCTCATTTTTTGTCTCGTTGAGCAGCGTCTTAGTGTGGCTCAACCGGTTGCGCGTGCTATCGAGCTCGTGGTCAACTTCAGTGAGGCGACGCGTAGCACGGTTGTATTCTTCCATTTTGAGGGCCAGCGCCTCGTTGAGGCCGCTATTATCACCCTCAAGCAGGGAAATCGTCTCTGAGAGGCGGACTGAATTGGCCTCGATCTGGGTAATGTGCGCATCTTTCGAGATGATCATATCGCGCAGGGTCTGATTGTCGTTCACGAGCGAACGCTCGTAATCTGCCGCACGCACAACTTGCCGCTCAAGTTCCATGATCTGGTTGCGCGCCTGATTTAGATCTTGAGTAATCTCAATCCGGTTATTTTCAAGCGCGGCGATCGCCTCCTTCGAGGAGCGGATGTCCTGCTGTAGCGACAATTTCTCGGTTTCAAGCGAATCGACACGCTTTTCGAAACGGATCAACTCGCCGCGCATCAACTCTCCGCGGGCGCGGGAATCGGACAAATGGGCCCGAAGGCTGGCGTTTTCGACTTTTTCAAGTTCAATCGTACGTAAATTACGATCCAACGGAGCAGCCAATTGGCTGAAAGATGTGCGGAGTGCTTCGAGATCATCAATCCGACGCTGGGCTTCCATGAATAATTGGCGGAAAGCTTCGTTTTCCTGACCAAGCTGAACGACTTCTTCTACGTCGGCCGCTTCGTTCGACGAGAAATTTTCCGGCAGTGGCGGAAGCTCGAAAGAGAGCGAGCGCTCGCTCTGCGATTCCGTTTGTTCCGTGTTCCGGTTCCACAAAATATCGATGATATTCCGCATCGGCCTTATCCCTTCGATCAATTGCCGCCTGTTTGAGCCTCAGCGCTTTCCCCTTGCAGGGCGCGCAGATCTGATCCATCCAGCCCTCGAATTCCTAACGAAATTTTAAGCGGAAGTCAAAATTTGCGTGTATTTTTTATAAGATACACCCAAAAATTGTAATGTAAACGTTGAGGGACGGTGCTGCGATAAACGCTAGAGTGGCAATTTTAATCTCTATATCCGATGAGAAAGAGTCGTGAGAGGGTCGTAAATCTTTGAAAAGAAAGAAAAATTACACCCCTCTCTTTTCTATCTTCGCCGCGGCTTCGCCTCGCCACCTCCCCAATTATGCGGGCCCATATCAGCATCTGTCGGCTTGTGCGCGCGGGTTGGGGGTAGGTTTGCGGCATTGCCGAAGGTGCGTTCGCCTTTGAAACGTCCGGCTCGGTCCTCGACCTCCGATTGCCGCGCCATCGGGTCGTCGGCGATGGCCAGCTCCGTGGCCTGCAGGCGCTTGATTTCGTCGCGTAGCCTTGCGGCCGTTTCGAATTCCAGATTGCCAGCGGCGTCGCGCATGCGCTTTTCGAGATCGGCCAATGTCGCCTTCATATTGTGACCGGCTGCAGGTGCTGCACCTGCCATGCCGATATCGACCTGCACATGGTCGCGCTCATAGACGCTGTCCAGAATATCGGAAATGCCGCGTTTGATGGATTCAGGCGTAATGCCGTTCTCGAGATTGTATGCGCGTTGCTTCTCGCGCCGGCGGTTGGTTTCGGCGATGGCGCGGGACATCGAGCCGGTGATTTTGTCGGCATAGAGGATCACCCGTCCATCGACATTGCGCGCCGCGCGGCCGATGGTCTGGATCAACGAGGTTTCGGAACGCAGGAAGCCTTCCTTGTCGGCATCGAGAATGGCCACGAGTGCGCATTCTGGAATATCAAGACCCTCGCGCAAAAGATTGATGCCGACGAGGACGTCAAACGCGCCGAGCCTCAAATCACGAATGATTTCAATGCGCTCAATCGTGTCGATATCTGAGTGCATATAGCGGACGCGGACGCCGTTTTCATGCAGATATTCGGTGAGATCTTCCGCCATGCGCTTGGTCAGTACAGTGACGAGCGTGCGATATCCCTGCAACGACACGGCGCGGACCTCGCCGAGCAAATCATCCACTTGTGCACGGGCGGGGCGGATATCGACTTCGGGGTCGATCAGTCCGGTCGGCCGGATGACCTGTTCAACGAAGACGCCGCCGGTGCGTTCCATTTCCCAATTCCCGGGCGTGGCCGAGACATGCACCGTTTGCGGCCGCATCGCTTCCCATTCCTCGAACCGGAGCGGGCGGTTATCGAGGCAGGAGGGCAGGCGGAATCCGTATTCTGCAAGCGTCGCCTTCCGTTTGAAGTCGCCGCGATACATGCCGCCGATCTGCGGAATGGTGACATGGCTTTCATCCGTGAAAACGAGAGCATTATCGGGCAGATATTCGAACAAAGTTGGCGGCGGCTCGCCCGGTTTGCGGCCCGTGAGATAGCGCGAGTAATTCTCGATCCCCTGGCAGACGCCTGTTGCCTCCAGCATTTCAAGATCAAACAGAGTGCGTTGCTCAAGCCTTTGTGCCTCGAGCAGACGACCCATGCGGATGAGCTCGTCCAGCCGGCCCTTCAATTCATCTTTGATGCCCTTGATCGACTGAAGCAAGGTCGGACGCGGCGTCACATAATGCGAGTTCGCGTAGACTTTGACGGATTCAAGATCGGCGGTCTTGTTGCCGGTGAGCGGATCAAATTCGACAATCGACTCGACCTCGTCCCCGAACATCGAAATGCGCCAGCCGCGATCTTCATAATGGGCCGGAAACAGCTCGATAACATCGCCACGGACCCGGAACGAGCCTCGGACGAAATCGCCCAACGAGCGTTTATATTGCAGGGCAACGAGATCGGCGATCAATTGCCGGTGCGGCACGCTTTCGCCAACGGTGATCGAGAATGTCATGGCGGTGTAGGTTTCGACTGAACCAATACCGTAAATGCACGAGACCGATGCAACGATGATCACATCGTCGCGTTCGAGCAGCGCACGGGTAGCGGCATGGCGCATCCGGTCGATCTGTTCGTTGATGGTCGATTCCTTCTCGATGAAGGTATCGGTGCGGGGTACATAGGCCTCGGGCTGGTAATAATCATAATAGGAAACGAAATATTCCACCGCATTATGCGGAAAAAAGCTTTTGAATTCGCCGTAGAGCTGCGCGGCGAGCGTCTTGTTGGGCGCAAGGATCAAAGCGGGGCGGTTTGTTTTCGCGATGATCTGGGCGGCGGTGAAGGTTTTTCCGGATCCCGTAACACCGAGCAGAACCTGATCGCGCTCACCGCGCTGAATGCCTTCGACAAGTTCGGCAATTGCGTGCGGCTGGTCGCCTGCAGGCTGATACTCGGAGACAATTTCGAAGCTAAGGCCGCCTTCGGATTTTTCCGGTCGGGCAGGGCGATGCGGTGTCCACTCCGTCTTGCCGATAAAACGGGGATCACCCGACTGCAACAGGGATTTGAGGGCGTCCATGGTTGCCGTCGCGCCCGTCAATCCATCCTCGTCCGAGTCTTCGGGATCTGTGGATTGGTCCGCATAGGGCTTCACATTGCCTTGCTTCACACGGCGCGGCGCATCCGCGAGAATAGCATCGCGGGTGATGGCCTTGTCGCGCACGCGGTCGCCACGATGGGGAACCGCGGGATCATTCACCTCCGGCAGGCCGAGCGCGCGGGCGAGTTCCGGATCGGTTATCGTTGCTTCGGCTTTATAAGTTGCCTGCGGCGCCTCGCCAAACCCTTTCGAGCGACCGCTTATTCGGCGGTTCCGGGCATTCGTGTCATCCTGGCTCTCACGCGTCAGAGCAGGGTTGAGCAACGCCGCGAGATGCTCGTCAAGCGGCTTCAGTTCGGGCCGTGAGGCACGCGGTCGGGAGGACCCGGAGATTTTTGGAGGATTCGCCATTCGCATAAAATGGGACGAGTTGTGCAGGAGAGCAAGTGCCGCGATGTCTTTTGGTTACAATCAATTGGCGTATTCGCTTGCGATCTCAGGTGAAATATTTGCTTTTGGGGGTAGGGAAAGGCTTGATGCTCTTGCCCTGATCGTCACGCAGGACTAGGGTCGCGCGCGTTTTCAACCTCTTCTTTAATTTCGGAGACCCGTTATGGCCTTTCTCGCTGATGCATTGTCCCGTGTGAAGCCTTCTGCCACGATTGCCGTGACGCAGAAAGCCCGTGAACTCAAGACTCAGGGCCGCGACATTATCAGCCTGTCTGTCGGGGAACCGGATTTCGATACCCCGGACAATATCAAGAAAGCCGCCATTGATGCGATCAATCGCGGCGAGACGAAATACACCCCGGTTTCGGGGATCACGCCGTTGCGCGAGGCAATTGTTAAAAAGTTCAAGCGCGAGAATGGCCTCGACTACAAGGCAAACCAGACGATCGTCTGCACGGGCGGCAAGCAAGTGCTATATAATGCTTTTGTCGCCACCTTGAACAAGGGTGACGAGGTGATCATTCCCGCCCCTTATTGGGTCAGCTATCCCGATATGGTGTTGCTCTGCGGAGGTGAGCCCGTGTTCGTCGCAACGACATTGGCGCATGGTTTCAAGCTGCAGGCCGCTGATCTTGAGCGCGCGATCACGCCGCGCACCAAATGGATCATTCTGAATTCGCCCTCCAATCCTTCCGGAGCCGCCTACACGCGAGACGAGTTGAAAGCCATCACGGATGTTCTCGTGCGGCATCCGCATGTTTGGATTTTGACTGATGATATGTATGAGCATCTCACCTATGGCGATTTCGTATTCACGACGCCTGCCCAGATCGAGCCGAACTTGATGGACCGTACGCTGACGATGAACGGCGTGTCGAAAGCCTATGCGATGACAGGCTGGCGGATCGGTTATGCTGCGGGTCCTGATGTGCTGATGAAAGCCATGGATATGGTGCAGGGACAGCAAACGTCAGGCGCGTGCTCGATTTCGCAATGGGCTGCTGTCGAAGCCTTGAACGGCCCGCAGGATTTCATCACCACGAGCCGCAAGGCCTTTGAAGGGCGGCGTGACCTTGTTGTCTCGATGCTGAATCAGGCTTCGCTGATCGATTGCCCGATGCCGGAAGGCGCATTTTATGTCTATCCGAGCTGCGCGAAGGCCATCGGCAAGAAGACCGAATCCGGCAAGGTCATTGCCACAGACGAAGACTTTGTGACGGCCTTGCTGGAGGCGGAAGGCGTCGCGGCAGTGCACGGCACGGCCTTCGGTCTCGGCCCTAATTTCCGGATTTCCTACGCCACATCAAACGCAATCCTCGAAGAAGCATGTGGCAAAATCCAGAGGTTCACGGCGAGTTTGCGGTAGTTATCAATTACGCTTGAAGCCGAAATCAAAACGCCCAGCGCTGCGCCTTGCTTACGAGGAAGTCACGGAAAACCTGAACACGGGCAACGTTTTTCATTTCCTCGGGGTAGACGAGATAGCTCTCGAGCGCGGGCATTTTCATGGAATCGAGCACTTGAACCATGCCCTTGTTCGGTTCGATCAGATAATCCGGCAGCACCGCGATGCCGACCCCGCTTTCGACGGCGCGGTTCAGCGCGGTAATGTTATTGACCGCCAAGGCTGCCGGGCGCGGATTGCGGGCGTCGCGCCCCACCGTCGTCAGCCAGTGCACATCCATCAAAAATGCAGGCGTATCACCGCCAACCGTGAGAATGCGATGCTCGTCCAGATCGGCAGGATCCTTCGGAAGACCATGCTTTTTGACATAATCGGCCGAAGCATAAGCATGGAAATGCACCGTAAACAGTCGACGTTGAATGAGGTCACCTTGTGTCGGTTGCCTGAGCCGGATCGCGACATCGGCTTCGCGCATGGAGAGATCGAGCTCTTCGTCGGTCAGCAATAATTGCATGCGGATATCCGGGAAAAGATCCAGAAACTCGCCAACCCGCGGTGTGAGCCAGTTGGTGCCAAGGCCTAGTGTTGTTGTAACGCGTAATTCACCATTGGGGCGTTCGCGACTGTCGGTCAGGCGCGCGCGCGTCGTCTCGAGCTTGAGCATCATCTCTTTTGCAGTACGGAAGAGATGCTCACCCTGCTCGGTCAGAATTAGGCCGCGCGCATGGCGATGGAACAGCGGAACATTCAGTTCGCGTTCGAGCGTGCTCACCTGCCGGCTAACCGCCGACTGGCTCAGGCCCAGCGTATCGCCGGCATGGGTGAAACTGCCCGCTTCGGCCGTCAGATAGAAGATCCGGATCTTGTCCCAATCCACCGTCGAGTTCGCATGATAGGCGGAGGAGGGGGCCATTACTCGGCTGCCTGCTGATGCACATGGTGGGCCGCAATCCAGCGATCACCTTCAAGGGCGGCCATGCACCCCATCCCGGCAGCTGTGACCGCCTGGCGAAAAATATCGTCGGTAACATCACCTGCGGCGTAAACACCCTCAACCGAGGTGGCGGTTGAGTCCGGTGCTGTCCAGATATAACCGCCCGGCTTCATCCGGAGTTGGTCGGCAAAGACGGCGCTTGACGGGCTGTGCCCGATTGCCACGAATACGCCATCGGTCGGAACCGTGGTCAATGCGCCGGTTTTGGTATCCTTGAGCACAACATGCGTGACGCTTTTCGGCTTGTCGGTGCCGCAGATTTCTTCGACTGCGCTGTTCCAGATGACCTCGATTTTCGGGTTCGAAAAAAGGCGGTCCTGCAGGATTTTTTCGGAACGGAGACTGTCGCGCCGATGCACCAAAGTCACCTTTGAGGCAAGGTTTGCGAGATAGAGTGCTTCTTCCACCGCACTATTTCCGCCACCGACAACGATGACAGGCTTGTTGCGGAAGAAAAATCCGTCGCACGTCGCACAGGCCGATACGCCAAACCCCTGAAACGCCATTTCCGACGGAATACCCAGCCATTTGGCCTGCGCGCCGGTGGCAATCACCAGCGTGTCGCAGGTGTAGAGATCGCCGCCATCGCCGACTAGCTTGAACGGGCTCTGCTTCAGATCAGCCGAGACAATAAGGTCGCTGACCATTTTCGTGCCGACATGTTCGGCCTGCGCCCGCATCTGGTCCATCAACCACGGACCCTGAACGGAATCGGCAAACCCGGGGTAATTTTCAACATCGGTCGTGATCGTGAGTTGTCCGCCCGGTTGCAGGCCGGAGATCAGAATCGGCTCCAACATGGCGCGCGCCGCATAGATCGCCGCCGTGTACCCCGCAGGACCAGATCCCACGATGATCATTTTTGAATGAATGGAAGCCATGGCTCACCCTCTGGTCAGTTAAAGCGACAGTTTAATCGCCGATGAAGCGATTGCAACCGGCATTCAACAGATTTCCCGCCTGAAAAACACCCAAATTTGTCGATTGTAGGACGACCAACAGGGATTTTTCGTGAAGTGGAGTCCTGAGCGCCTTCCATTTGCCTTTATATAATGCTACAATATAGTACTGAAGTAGCATAATTATACCGACGGCGGTCGGATTGATTACCCGTAAATGAAGCCGGTTATGGCGCAATCGCCTCAGGAGCGTGATTTGAACGATTTTTCAGCGGCATGGTCGAAAAGTTCCGAGATGAACGCGGCTTTCTCCGCGAGTATGAATTCAGCTGTGGTAAAAGAACACCCCTATCGGCATTGGTTGGTATTCAACATTTTCCCCGAGGATGTTGCTGAGAAACTCGCCAATCTGCCGTTTCCGGTGCCGGATATTGGCGGTGTTTCCGGGCAGCGTGATTTGCACAACGCGACCCGGCAATATTTTGATCGGGACAACATTGAAAAACATACGCTTTGCAAGGAAGTTGCCGAGCATTTTCAGGAAAAATCAACAATTGACTGCTTCCAGACGACGTTCGGGATCGATCTCGCCGGCACCTATCTCAGGCTGGAATATGCGCAGGATACGGATGGTTTCTGGCTGGAACCGCATACCGATCTCGGCGTCAAGAAATTTACCATGCTGATCTACCTCTCGGATGGCGAGGGGCATGACCAACTCGGAACTGATATTTACAGCGCGAAGGATACCCATGTCGGCCGCTCCGTTTTCCAGCGGAATGCCGCGATGGTGTTCATTCCTGCTGACAATACCTGGCACGGCTTTGAAAAGCGGACGATCAAGGGCGTTCGGAAGTCATTGATCCTGAATTATGTGACCCCGGAATGGCGTGCGCGCGAGCAATTGTCGTATCCTGACACGTTGATCACGCTCTAGAGGATCCCCCCCCGTGTTGCGAGCAGGGATTTGATTCGCTCCCCCGCTTCCTCCGTGGCATTCGGCAAGCTTCGGGATTGAACCGATGGTGGTGTGCCATCAAAAATCCGGATAATGCCTTTTTCGACAAGTCCGGCGATAAAGGCATCATGTCTGCGCGCGACTCCCGATAATTTAACAGCCGAAACGGGCTTGCCCGGAGAAACTGCTTCGGAAATCATCGAAACCGAGTCTGCTGTGACAATAGAGGAATCGGCAAGCGCCATCATCCCGAAATAGGGATTGTCGCCGCTCTCATCCCAGATCCAGCACCATGTTGCGCCTGAAAATGCGTCGGCCAGCCGCGCTTTGACCGGTTCCGGCGTGCGCCTTGACGGCGTGATCACAATTCCGCAACCCGTCGTCTCGTGCAAGCTTCGGAGGTCACGGATCAAGGCGTCGGCAATATCGAGCGTGAAGTCGTAATGCTTGTTCGGACCACCGAGAATCACTGCAGTTAGCGGTTTCGGAACCTGATCAAAGGCCTCTTTCCAGCGTCGGCGTCCTTCCTCAAGCAATGTGGGACTGACGCGATGCATCGCCGTGTCGCTGACAATCACATTGGGTCCCGTAATATCATCGTGCGGCATGGCAACAATGAGATCGAAAGCATCCAGTGGCGCTTGCGGGTTCTGGATATGAACCGTAACAGTCTTTCCACCAGAGGCTTTCCGGATGGCGATTGATGGCCCGGTTGACCGTCGACCTGCCGTGATCAGCAAATCGGGCCAAGGCGGCGCAAGTTGATCCTTCGACGGGTCCAGCCATCGCAGCGGTGTCGGCAAGAGATTGCCCGGAAACCACCCCCATGGCGCACCTAGACCGATAATTTTTTCGACGAAAGGCAGGCCCACAGCTTCTGCCAACCCTATCACCTGATTGCGGGTGCCCGCATCCCCGGTCGTCACAACCCAACAGGTCGGATGTTTTGTCAACGCAGTCACTGAATATCGTTTTCCGGTCCGCTCAATTACCTAATTCGTTGCGGACCTGCTCGGCGAAATAACGTGTAAGGGCGATCAGTCGCGGTTCTTCATCGGCCATCGACTCCGGATTAAATCTCATGCTGGTATGAACGGCAAGAATCGGTATCCGCGCGAGTTCCTTCCCGCCTTTGACGATCACGGCAGTGCCCTGCAGCGTATCGCTCGTACCTTCGCGTCGAAACGGGAGCGGATCGATACGCGAAAAAGGCTCATAGGTACCCAAATAGATCGATCGAATCTCGACAACAAGACGCGGCAATTGAGGATTTTTCGGATTCAAGGTACCGGAGAAAACGGCGCGCAGGTCACGCTCGAGATACATTCCCATCCTGTCTGCGTAAGAACCAAGTCCCGTCGCCTTGATTGGCGAGAGATCGACGCTGACCGAAGAATAGAGTGGTCCCGAAATTTGAGCAGAGGGTGCGCGCGCTGGCGCGCAACCCACAATAAGCGTTAATCCGAGGATCAGGAGCCCTTTTAAAAACGTGCTGCGGCCCTGTTCAGCGATAGGCGACTTCAAGAATTTCATAGCTCTTTCCGCCTCCGGGTGTGTTGACCTCAATCGAATCTCCGGTCTTCTTCCCAATCAGGGCGCGGGCGATAGGCGAACTGATTGAAACCTTACCCCCCTTCACATCGGCTTCGCTATCACCGACGATCTGATAGACTTTTTCTTCTTCGGTATCGTCGTCGATCAGTTTGACAGTCGCTCCGAATTTGATTGTCGAACCCGACAATTTCGAAATATCGATCACCTCGGCGCGCGATACCTTGTCTTCAAGCTCGGCAATCCGCCCTTCATTGAGGGATTGCTGCTCTTTGGCCGAATGGTACTCGGCATTCTCCGACAGATCACCATGGGCACGTGCTTCCGCAATAGCCTGAATAATCCGCTGCCGTTCTACTTGCTGGCGATGCCTTAGCTCTTCTGTCAACGCCTGAAAGCCACCGGCGGTCATCGGTATCTTATCCATCGTGTGTTCCGCTTCCAAACCTTTGCTTAGGGACATTTATGCAGGTCATCAGACCCCTAATGCCGTTTCATTGCGACTATTACTCGTAATTTTCCGACGGTACACGCCTCTTTACAGTTAAGCTACCGCCACTGACGTTTTAAAGTAATCCTGCAAAGCACTGACTTCAAGGTCACCCGCCAAATAACTCCGGATTCCCTCTGCGGCAGCAATCGATCCCGACAAGGTGGTATAATAGGGCACTTTGTGCAAGAGCGCCGCGCGTCTGAGTGAACGTGAATCTATGAGCGCCTGTTTGCCTTCTGTCGTGTTGAAGACCAGTTGGATCTCGCCGTTCTTGATTGCATCCACAACGTGCGGACGCCCTTCGAGCACCTTGTTGATCCTTGTGGCATCCACACCATGATCGGCGAGGAACCGTTGTGTGCCGCCCGTTGCGACAATCTTGAAGCCGAGGCCTGCCAATGCCTGCATTGTTGGCAGAATACGAGGCTTTTGGCTGTCCCTGACGGACACAAACACCGTCCCGCTCTTCGGCACGATCGCACCGGCCCCCAATTGGCTCTTGGCAAATGCACTCCCGAAGGACCGGTCAAGGCCGATAACTTCGCCCGTAGACCGCATTTCCGGCCCGAGGACCACATCGACACCGGGGAACCGAGCAAACGGAAAAACCGCTTCGTTCACGGCAATGTGCTTGATCTCCGGCTTTGTCAGCTTGAAGCTGGCCAGAGCTTCCCCGACCATGAGGCGGGAGCCGATTTTGGCAATTGGCTGGCCAATCACCTTCGCCACAAAAGGAACGGTCCGGGATGCGCGCGGATTGACCTCAAGCACGAAGATAACCCCATCCTTGATCGCAAACTGCACATTCATCAGCCCGACCACATTCAGCGCAACCGCCATTTCGCGTGTCTGGCGTTCCAGTTCCGCAATTACATCGGGTTTGAGCGAATGAGGCGGAAGGCTACACGCCGAATCACCCGAATGGATCCCCGCTTCCTCGATATGCTCCATGATCCCGGCAATAAACACGTCCTGCCCGTCGCACAGGCAATCGACATCCACCTCGATGGCATCGCTCAGATAGCGGTCGAACAGCAATGGGTTCTTGCCCAAGAGCGTATTGATCTGGCCCGTTTTATCGTTCGGATACCGCGCCTTGATATCGTTCGGCACGAGTTCCGGCAGTGTACCTAACAGATAGCGGTCGAAGGCTTGCTCATCGTAGAGGATTTCCATCGCCCGCCCGCCTAGCACATAAGACGGGCGAACAACCAATGGCAGTCCGAGCTCGCTCAACACAAGCCGGCTTTGCTCCACAGAATAGGCGATGCCATTTTCGGGCTGCTTCAGGCCGAGTTTTTCGAGCAGACGCTTGAACCGGTCGCGGTCTTCCGCAAGATCGATCATATCGGGCGACGTGCCAAGAATCGGGATCCCGGCCTGCTCGAGCCCGTGCGCCAGCTTGAGCGGCGTTTGGCCACCAAACTGCACAATCACGCCCATAAGCGTTCCGTTCGATTGCTCGAGCGTCAGGATTTCGAGCACATCCTCGACTGTCAGCGGTTCGAAATAGAGGCGATCAGACGTATCGTAATCGGTCGAGACGGTCTCCGGATTGCAGTTGATCATGATCGTTTCATAACCCGCTTCGGAGAGCGCGAAGCAGGCATGGCAGCAGCAATAATCAAACTCGATACCCTGACCGATTCGGTTCGGCCCGCCACCCAGAATCGCAACTTTCTTGCGGTCGGAGGGCTTGGCCTCGTTGGCAGGTGCACCCGCAAAAAGCGGCGTATAGGTCGAATACATATAGGCGGTAGGCGCGGAAAACTCCGCCGCGCAGGTGTCAATCCGCTTGAAAACCGGACGCACGCCGAGGTCCAACCGGCTCTTGCGCACATCAGCCTCATTCCGCTTGCTCAGCATGGCGAGACGGCCATCCGAAAAGCCCATGCTCTTCAGGCGGTGCAACGCGCCGGCTGTTTTCGGAACGCCCAGCTGCCGCACCTTCTCTTCCGTGTTGACCAGATCCTTGATCTGCTCCAGAAACCAGCGATCAATCTTGCACGTCTCGTAAATTTCCTCGATCGAAAACCCAAGCCGGAAGGCCTGTGCAACTTGCAACAAACGTTCCGGCGTCGGCGTGCCGAGTGCCGCTTTAACCGCGTTTCGGTCGTCGCCGAGGCCCAACCCTTCGATCTCGATTTCATCCAGCCCGCTCAGGCCTGTTTCGATCGAGCGCAACGCTTTCTGCAATGATTCTTGAAAGGTGCGGCCGATGGCCATGGCTTCGCCGACCGATTTCATTGAGGTCGTCAGAGTCTTCTCGGCACCCGGGAATTTTTCAAACGCGAAGCGCGGAATTTTTGTGACGACGTAATCAATGGTCGGCTCGAAGGATGCAGGCGTTGCGCCCCCCGTAATATCGTTGTCGATTTCGTCCAGCGTATAGCCAACCGCGAGCTTGGCCGCGACGCGCGCAATCGGGAACCCTGTTGCTTTTGAGGCCAGAGCGGAGGAGCGCGAAACACGCGGATTCATCTCGATAACGATCATCCGGCCGGTATCGGGATCAACCGCGAATTGCACATTGGACCCACCCGTCTCGACCCCGATTTCACGCAGAACCGCCAATGAGGCATCGCGCATAATCTGGTATTCTTTGTCGGTGAGGGTGAGGGCAGGGGCAACCGTGATCGAATCACCCGTATGCACCCCCATCGGATCAATGTTCTCGATTGAACACACGATGATGCAGTTATCCGCCTTGTCGCGGACAACTTCCATTTCGTATTCTTTCCAGCCGAGAACGCTTTCCTCGACCAGCACCTCATTTGTCGGCGACGCATCAATACCGCGCTCGATAATCTCGATGAATTCCGCCTTGTTATAGGCGATGCCGCCGCCGGTTCCGCCCATCGTGAAGGACGGCCGGATAATCGCTGGCAGGCCGATGTCAGCGAGCGCCTCGAGCGCCTGCGGCAGCGTTTTGATCTGGTGCGAACGCGGCGTGTCAAGCCCGATCTTTGTCATGGCATTGCGGAACAATTCGCGGTCTTCCGCCTTGTCGATCGCTTCGGCTGTGGCCCCGATCATCTCGACATTGTATTTCTCTAACACGCCCATTTTCTTGAGGGAGAGCGCACAATTGAGCGCCGTCTGCCCGCCCATGGTCGGCAGCAAGGCGTCGGGGCGTTCCTTCTCGATTATCTTGGCGACGACTTCCGGCGTGATCGGCTCGACATACGTGCGATGCGCCATGTCCGGATCTGTCATGATCGTGGCCGGATTGGAATTGACCAGAATGATCCGGTAGCCCTCTTCCTTGAGCGCCTTGACGGCTTGCGTGCCCGAATAATCAAACTCGCAGGCCTGTCCGATCACAATCGGACCCGCGCCGATAATCAGGATCGAGGAAATATCTGTGCGTTTGGGCATGGTGATCGCTCGTCTCAAAACCGGTGACGCGCGGCACTCCAGTTCCGCGCACAAAAAAAGGCCGCACAATTCGGCCCAACACTGCCGCAGCGCGTCCTTTCGGGAAATCCCTGTTCGACCCGGTAAAGCCACGAATCTGACCATGACGGGTTGAATTGGCCTCTTCTAGACGAAAAGCCGGTTTGATGAAAGCGCGAACTCGGCGTCATCCACGATAAGTGGTGACCGGAAGGCAAATCGCGTCCAACGCGGAGCAAATGACAAAATCGATTGCTCGTCGTTCTGCGCCCCAGTTCCGGCGGTAAAACACGATCGGCTCAATCGGTATGAATGCGACGAATCTCGATTTCGATGTCTTTCCGGCCTTTTTTCCGGTTTTTGCATTAACAACGGACCAGCCAGCTCGTCCAAGAGCGTTTCAGGCGGCCTTGATCTCGAAATCGACATGAACGCGATCATAGGGAAATTCAACCTTGCCCTCATCCGTCTTATCGATAACACCCGCCGTGATCAGGGCCTTAACATCGCCGTGCACGGCCTTCACATCGCGAGCAACACGGCGAGCGACTTCGCGGATAGAGAGCGGCCCAGCTCCCGTCATGGCGCGGATGATCTCCCAGCGTTTGGGGGTGAGGATTTTCCACATGAGATCGACGGAGATGAAGGAGATAAACGAGCCCTGCGGTTTACCGTTGAGGGCTGCACCAATCCGCGCCTTTGCCTCTGCGCGAGTTTCCACGCCGATGATAACGGTTTTCATCGTGTCATACGCCACTGATCAACCTCCTTGTAAAAATCGTCGTAAAGCTGATTGATACTCACAAAAATGATCGGAAATTCGTGGCGGTCGATATGTTTATGTTCGCCTTTTCCGGTCTCGTTATCGAAACGAACAACACAGACGTCGTTTTCGACATAGGCAAACCTATATTTGTAACGATGACTGCACCCACGTAAAGGTTGTGGAATCTCCCAGATGACCACTTCCACGAAAGAACCATCGTCAACAGGAAATCGATCTCGCGCAATCAGTCTCGCGTTCATATTGGGCATCTTGCCAACAGATCAGCGTGTTGTCAATTACTCCAACACTCGCCAGCACTCAAATGATCTACGCCCCCGCGCTGTGCGTTTTCATCATCGCCACAAACCGGTCGAACAGATAATGGCTGTCCTGCGGGCCGGGGGAGGCTTCGGGGTGGTGTTGCACCGAGAAGGCGGGGCGGTCGGTGAGTGCGATGCCGCAATTCGAGCCGTCGAACAGCGAGACATGCGTTTCCTTCGCATTGGCCGGCAGCGTCGCGCGATCCACCGCAAATCCGTGGTTCATCGAGACAATTTCAACCTTGTTGGTGGTGAAATCCTTGACCGGATGGTTCGCGCCATGATGGCCCTGATGCATTTTCAATGTTTTCGCACCAATGGCGAGCGCCATGATCTGGTGCCCGAGGCAGATGCCGAATGTCGGAATACCTTGTTCGATCAGCACACGGATGGCGGGAACTGCATAAGTCCCCGTCGCAGCAGGATCGCCAGGCCCGTTCGACAGAAAAATACCGTCGGGCTTCAGCGCGAGAATATCCGCCGCCGATGCCGTTGCAGGCACAACTGTCACGCGGCATCCCCTGTCGGCCAATAGGCGGAGAATATTGCGTTTCACGCCGAAATCAATCGCGACCACATGGAAGATATCCGATGTTCGGGTTCCATACCCCTCGCCAAGATGCCAGCTCGTCTCGTTCCAGTCGAAACGCTGTCCCGATGTCACGGATGGCACAAGATCAAGCCCGTCCATGGACGGCAACGCCGCCGCCCGCGCCTTCAGCGCCGGGATATCAAACACGCCGTCATTACTCGATACAATGATCGCGTTCGCCATGCCGTGATCACGGATATGGGCCGTCAGAGCGCGGGTATCGACGCCGCAAATACCGGCAATGCCGCGTGCCTTCAGCCACGCATCGAAATGCCGTGTCGCACGCCAATTGGAGGGGGTCGTGATATTCGTGTGAACAACAACACCGCGCACACCGGCGGCAGATGCCATATTGATCGCCTCGATGTCTTCCTCGTTTGTGCCGACATTCCCGATATGCGGGAAGGTGAAGGTCACAATCTGCCCGGCATAGGACGGGTCGGTCAGAATTTCCTCGTAGCCCGTCATGGACGTGTTGAAACAGACTTCGCCCTGCGCTTCCGTCGCAGCACCGATGGCCTGCCCCTCGATCACGGTTCCATCCGCCAGCACCAGAAGTGCGGTCGCTTTCGGTTCGATCCAGCCCTGTTCAGTGCTCATCCGGCTTGAAGTCTCTTGAAGCATGGCGCTGTTCATCCTAAACCCGGCAGGCGGGCGTGGCGTTACTTTGAAAGTAGCGTGTGAAAACTTTTGTTAACTAGGACGACACACGTCTCCGCGTCAACTGATTTGCAGGGATTTTTTATCCTGTTAAATCAATTGTTTATCTTGTTATTCCGACAAGATGTCCGAATCGTGGTATGTTTGGACGATTTTCTGATGGAGGCTAGAGCGATGCGAGAACAATTCACCGAACTGTTGAAAGACGCCATGCGCGCCGGCGATAAGCGCAAGGTCAGCACGCTCCGGATGATCACATCGACATTGAAGGACCGCGATATCGAACAACGCGGCCTCGGCAAGCCGCCTCTGTCGGACGAGGAAATCCTCGGAATGCTGCAGAAAATGGTCAAACAGCGTCAGGAATCGCTGGCAATCTATCAACAGGCCGGTCGTGACGACCTCTCCGCGCAGGAATCCGAGGAAATCGCGATCATCATGGCCTTCATGCCGAAGCAGATGGATGACGCGGAAGTGAAGGCAGCCATCTCCGCAATCATCGCCGAGACAGGTGCCACCAGCGTCAAGGACATGGGCAAGATCATGGCCGCCCTGAAAGAGCGCTTCGCCGGCCAGATGGATTTTGCCAAAGCCAGCGGAACCGTCAAAGCGCTGCTGGGGTGAACGGACCTAGCAAAATCCTGTTGATAACGGGGATTACTCGGGCTCGATCAACGAATACCACCCGTCCGTGCAGTAATTGCAGCCGGAAACCCCGATAAGCTGGTGAGTTGCTGGAACTGCCCGGCGGGGTTAGTCGTCGCGATTGCGTCCGCAATTTTGAGCAAGAGGGATACATCAAGTCCATGCGTTACCCGCCCTCCATTCTCGAAGAGATACGCGCGCGCCTGCCGACTTCGGCGGTGGTCGGGCGGCGGGTGAAACTCACCAAAGCGGGGCGCGAGTTCAAAGGGCTTTCGCCATTCAATGCCGAAAAGAGTCCGTCCTTTTTCGTCAACGATCAAAAAGGCTTTTATCACGATTTCTCGTCCGGCAAGCACGGCGATATCTTCAGTTTTCTGATGGAGACGGAGGGGATCGCGTTTCCCGAAGCCGTCGAGCGTTTGGCGGCGGAGGCCGGCGTCACGCTTCCCAAAATCTCTGCCGAGGCCGAGGAGCAGGAAACAAGGAACCGCACGCTACACGAGGTAATGGATCTGGCGCAGGCATTTTTCCAGTCGGCCCTTTTGGGAAAAGACGGCCAGCGTGCGCGCGCCTATCTCGAGGGGCGGAGCCTTGGACGATCCGTGTGGGAACGCTTTGGCATCGGCTTCGCGCCAGCGGGCCGCTTCACTCTTCGCGATCATCTGGCAGGCAAGGGCGTCTCCGCTGAGGCCATGATTGAGACGGGCTTGCTGATCTCGGGCGACGACATCGCGGTTCCCTATGACCGCTTCCGTGATCGTGTCATGTTCCCGATCACCGATGCACGGGGTCGGATGATTGCGTTTGGGGGGCGCGCGCTCGACAAGGATGCGCCTGCAAAATATCTCAATTCGCCCGATACGCCCCTCTTCCATAAGGGTCGCGTCCTGTTCAACCATCACCTCGCGCGGAAGGCGGCTCATGACAAAGGAACCGTTATTGCGGTCGAGGGCTATATCGATGTCGTGTCGATGTCGCTGGCGGGGTTTGCCAATACGGTAGCACCGCTCGGCACAGCACTCACGGAAGACCAATTGACGCTTTTGTGGCGCATGACGGATGAACCGATTTTGTGCTTCGACGGCGATAAGGCCGGTCGAAGAGCGGCCTATCGAGCGATTGACGTCGCCTTGCCGCAGCTTGAGGCAGGCAAGTCGTTGCGCTTCGCCATGTTGCCCGAAGGCCAGGATCCCGACGACCTTGCACGGTCAGGTGGTACTGCTGCAGTTGAGGCCATACTCGGCAGTGCGTTGCCGCTCGTTGATATGGTGTGGTCCCGCGCCATCGACTCAGGCCCGCTTGATACGCCGGAGCGTCGGGCGGCGATTGACCGCAAACTGCGTGCGGAAATCTCCCAGCTTCGGGATGAAACCGTGCGCCGCTATTATCAGGCCGAAATTGACAAGCGGCTGAAGGCGCTCTTTGCCCCCGCGGCCCGCGGTGAGTATTCACGCAATACCTATGCTCCGGCGGGCGACACGGCCGGGCGCCCCTGGCAACGGGGCCGCACGATGCCGCCGAAGGCAGGTGCTGCGATTCGCGAACAATTGCGGCCGAGCAGCAGCCTTGCGAAAAGCTCCCTGTTCAACCGTTCAGGCGGCATTTCGCCGAGGGAAGCGCTCATTCTTATCATATTAATTGCTAATCCTGATCGCTTGATGACCCACGCTGACGAAATCGCCGGGCTGGATTTTTCCCATGCCGACACGCAGGCCATTGCCCGCATCCTTCTGGACGAACTCGCGGAAAGTGCTGGACGTGATACCCACCCCACTCCGGACACGCTCCGGGCGGCGATTGAGCGCGCGGGAAAGGCAGAACAGTACCGCCGTATCGAGGCCGTGATGCTGCTCGGGGACAAAAATAAGGCGCTTTTGGGCGACCGTGACGCGATTGATGACCTTTTGAAACAGGCGCTCACCTTGCATCGGCGCACTTCAACGCTACATAAGGAACTGAAACTTGCTGAGCGGGCATTTTCTGACGATCCGAACGAGGTCAATCTGGCATGGCTTTCCGACTTGCGGGCGCAGATTTCTGCGTTCGAAGGAACGGAAGCTGATACGGAGATGATCAGAGAGAACGAGATACCCTGGCCGGTGGTAAAACGGTGAACGTTTTCCGCCGATTGGCGCTGTAACTCTGTCTTGCCCCTTCACACGGGCGCGTGAATGGATTATCGAACGACTGCTCAGTTTAATATATCGAATGTGAAGTGGAACAAATGGCTGGCCGTGGTGGTATGATCCTCGGGGCAGGCCTTGTTTCAGAAGGCGGACGATTCGTTTGTTTTCGTCTGGAAATGTGGAGCTTTTGACCGATGGCGACAAAGACGACTGACAAGGGTGACGGCGACGGCCTCGAACCACAGCAGGCCGACAGCCCCTTGCTCGACCTTTCCGATCAGTCCGTCAAGCGGATGATCAAGCTCGCCAAAAAGCGCGGCTTTGTCACCCATGAGGAATTAAACGAAGTTCTGCCGTCCGAGGAAGTCACCTCCGACCAGATCGAAGATGTTTATACGATGCTCAACGAAATGGGCATCAATGTCGTCGAGCAGGAAGAGGTAGAGGCGGAAGCCGCTGAGCCAACCGTCGCCGCCGAGGCGGATGATGAGGAAGAGGGCGGCGAACTCGTCGAAGCCCAACGCTCCGCTGTTCCCGCGAAAGCCGAGCGTGCAGAGCCGACCGACCGCACTGATGATCCGGTGCGCATGTATCTGCGCGAGATGGGTTCCGTCGAACTCCTGTCCCGCGAAGGCGAAATCGCGATTGCCAAGCGCATAGAGGCCGGCCGCGAGGCGATGATCGCCGGTCTGTGCGAAAATCCGCTGACCTTTCAGGCGATCATTATCTGGCGCGATGAGTTGAACGAAGGCAAGGTTCTGCTGCGTGACATTATTGATCTTGAAGCAACTTATGCCGGCCCTGAGGGCAAGGGGCTTCCAAAAATTGATGGTCTTGTTCTCGGCGAAGCCCAACCGGAAGCCGCTGAAGTGGTCGAAGGCGATATGGAGCCGCCTGTTCCGGAGCCAGATCTCGACGAGGATGACCTCGAAAACAACGTCTCGCTCTCCGCGATGGAAGCGGAATTGAAGCCGAAGGTTCTCGAAACATTCGACAGCATCGCCAATGCCTACAAGAAACTGCGTCGACTGCAGGAACAGAATGTCGAGTTCAAGCTTCAGAACGATACCTTGTCCCCCGCCCAGGAGCGCAAATACAAAAAGCTCAAGGACGAGATCATCGCCGACGTCAAATCGCTCTCGCTGAACCAGCACCGCATCGAGGCGCTGGTCGAGCAACTTTACGACATCAACAAGCGTCTGATCAGTCTTGAAGGACGCCTGATGCGTCTCGCCGAGAGCCACCGCGTCGGTCGCGAGGATTTTCTGCGCAATTATCAGGGCTCCGAGCTTGATCCGAAATGGCTGTTGCGCGTCTCCAAGCTCGGCACACGCGGCTGGAAGGAATTTGTCGCGAACGAGAAAGATTCTATCCGCGAATTGCGTCAGGAAATCCACATTCTCGCCTCCGAGACGGGGTTGGAGATTCCGGAATTCCGCAAGATCGTCCACATGGTGCAAAAGGGCGAGCGCGAGGCCCGACAGGCCAAGAAAGAAATGGTCGAGGCCAATCTCCGCCTCGTGATCTCGATTGCCAAGAAATATACCAATCGCGGCTTGCAGTTCCTCGATCTCATTCAGGAAGGCAATATCGGCCTGATGAAGGCGGTTGATAAATTCGAATATCGCCGCGGTTACAAATTCTCGACCTATGCGACATGGTGGATCAGACAGGCAATCACCCGCTCGATTGCCGATCAAGCGCGCACCATCCGTATTCCCGTGCACATGATCGAGACGATCAACAAGATCGTGCGCACCTCGCGCCAGATGTTGCACGAGATTGGCCGCGAGCCGACGCCGGAAGAATTGTCCGAAAAACTCGCCATGCCGCTCGAAAAAGTGCGCAAAGTGCTCAAAATCGCCAAGGAGCCGATCTCGCTCGAAACGCCAATCGGCGACGAGGAAGACTCGCACTTGGGCGATTTCATCGAGGACAAGAACGCCATCCTTCCGATTGACGCCGCGATCCAGTCCAACTTGCGCGAAACAACCACCCGCGTGCTCGCCTCATTGACGCCGCGCGAGGAGCGCGTGCTGCGCATGCGCTTCGGCATCGGCATGAACACCGACCACACCCTCGAAGAAGTCGGCCAGCAGTTCAGCGTGACGCGCGAGCGCATCCGGCAAATCGAGGCCAAGGCGTTGCGCAAGCTGAAGCATCCGAGCCGAAGCCGGAAGCTCAGGAGCTTTTTGGATAATTGAGACACTTATTTTGCTAACGATTGATTTCGGAACCTTGCCTCCCACTACGCGTTATTTGCCCATCAGGCGGGAAGATTTTTCTAATCTCCCCGGTTTATCGGGAGATGCTGGAATGAGCGAATATTATGGTATGCCTCGATCTGCACGGCTGGTCTCGAGGCATTTGCATTCCCTGTTCGGAGATGCGCGCCGCGAGGGCGTGACGCATGAGGAATTGACGATCGAACTCGCCGCGCACGCCACATGCGCCGCGCTGTCGTTCTGGCCGGCGGAAGAGTTGCATGCCTTGATTGATGTCGCCGACGAGGACACAATCCTGCCCGGTGAAGCATCCGGCAGCCAATTGCCAGCCTCGACAATAATCCCATTTTCCCGGCGGAGTAATTAGCCTTCAGGAAATTTTCCTTGGCTTTCTAACAATCTGCGCTCAGCGCCGCCTAGGAATATGCCGTTCCCGTGATGTTGAAAATTACTTCTGGATAAGTATTTTCTAAAT
The DNA here is from genome assembly GCA_945883115.1 of Alsobacter soli. Taxonomy (GTDB): domain Bacteria; phylum Pseudomonadota; class Alphaproteobacteria; order Rhizobiales; family Beijerinckiaceae; genus CAIUPE01. The sequence continues at coordinate 10,402 of CAMCXA010000017.1, read as the reverse complement.
AAATTCGGGTACCAACCGTTTATTCACACTTCGACATCGTCGTTTCGATAGTATAACTATTGGCGAATAGTGGGATGTGGCCAATAATTAGGGTTGGAGTGCGGCGTGGTGGCGACTGAAGAACTCGAACCGCCGCAAAGCGCGATCGGAAAGTTGCGTTACAGCGTCTATCGAATTCTGTTCGAGACGCCGAATGCGCCAAAAATACATTACCAAATTGATCGCGCCATCATCACGCTGATCGTTCTCAGCGTGATTGCAATCATCCTCGAGCATATTCCCTCGATCCACGAGGAGTTCCACTGGGAATTCGCGCTGTTCGATAAGGTTTCGGTCATTCTGTTTACGATCGAATATGTTTTGCGGCTGTTTTGCGGCGGACTGAATCCTAAATTCAAGCAGAAACGTTTCAAGACGCTTGGCTATGCGCTCACCCCGATGGCCATTCTCGATTTTCTTGTCGTCGTTCCGTTCTACCTCACCTTCCTGATCGAGGTGGATTTGCGCTATCTGCGTCTGTTCCGTCTGATGCGGATTTTCAAGCTTCTTCGATATTTTTTACCTGTCTGGCAGCGCTTTTGTGTTTTCGGGGGCGATACGCCCGATCCATTGTCGCTCGAAGTGCCAATGCCGAAGAGCCTGATCGGCAAGGGGCGTCATTGGCTGTATAGGGTTTTGTTCGAAACCAAAGATGCCCCGAAGCTTTACTACATCGTCGATAAAATCATCGTTTCTCTGATTGTTGCAAGCGTCATTGCAATCATTTTTGAGCATGTTGAAACGATTCACGAGGCTTTTCATTGGGAATTTGCGCTTTTTGACAAGGTCAGCGTCATTATCTTCACACTTGAATATGTGCTGAGAATGGCCTGCGCTGGACTGAACCCGAAATATGGCAACCGCAGGTTCAAAACGCTCCGCCACGCTTTGGCGCCAATGTCCGTCGTCGATTTCCTTGTCGTCGTTCCGTTTTACCTGACCTTCCTGATCGAAATAGATCTCAGATTCCTCCGGCTGCTCAGGTTGCTGCGGATTTTCAAATTGGCGCGTTTTCTGCTGCCGATTTTGCAGAGTTTCAAAGAACTCAATGAAGGCCGGACGTTTCGGCAAAAAGTATATAGCGTTCTAAATGAAGACGCCTATTCGGGTCGGGTACACCACCTTGTCGACATGGCACTCGTCGGGTTGATTCTTCTGAGCGTCATCGCCGTTGTTACCGAAAGTGTCCACGCCATTCACGAGGCGATGGCGTGGGAATTTCATTATTTCGATTTGTTTTCGGTCGCAATTTTTTCAACGGAATATCTGTTCCGTGTCTATTCCATCGTCGAAAACCCGAAATATGCCAACGCGGTCAAGGGGCGGTTTGCTCATATGACAACGCCGGGTGCCATCATCGATCTGTTGGCTGTGTTGCCATTCTATCTGACCCTTTTCATCCAGATTGACCTGCGCTTCCTGCGGGTCATGCGCTTGCTGCGCATTTTGAAACTTACACGGTACTCGACAGCGATTACGACGGTGATCGAGGTGATTACCGAGGAATTGCCGTCGCTTGGCGCAGCACTCTTCGTGCTTTTCCTGATTACGATCTTTTCAGCGAGTATCATGTACCTTGTCGAGAGCGACGCGCAGCCTGAGAAATTCAGTAGTATTCCTGAGTCAATGTATTGGGCGATCATCACGCTCACCAGTATTGGCTATGGCGATATTTATCCGGTGACACCCATCGGTCAGATGCTCACAATGGTGATTGCCACGGTCGGCCTCGGCATGATCGCACTGCCGACGGGTATTCTTGCGACAGGCTTTACGGAGAAAATCCGGTCGCGCACCGAAGAGTACAAGCGTCTCGTACGCGATAAAGCGGAAGACGGCGTCATTACCGATGACGAGCAACTGGAGCTGAACCAGCGGGCCCGCGAATTGGGCATCAAGACATCGAATATCGGACGTCTCGGTGCCGAGGAACTTGAGGACGTCGCCAGAAATGCATCAGCGGATGAAAAGTCGGGTGTGTCCCGGCTGATTGTCGAACAAACAACGCTGATCGGGCCGGTCATGCCGCAAGTCGTGGCGCCCCCCCCCCGGTCGCGCCCGGACCCCTTCAGGTCATGCGTGCCGAACCGGAGGATCCCGTCACTGAAGATCTACCTCCGATGCGGACAACGCCCGCCATCCGCGGTCTGGCGCTCAGCTTTGGCCATGACGACACAATTGAAGCTGTCATCGGACAGATCAGCCAGATGTCGCTGCACCAAAAATCCGTGCTGATGGCTCGCCTCGCCGTCAATATGTCGAGCGATGCCGTCTTCGCCGAGCGAATGGTGCAGAACGCCCTCAATCCGGCCAAGCCAAAATAGCGCGCACCGGAAAACGCTCAAAGCCCACGATCAGTCCTTGACGCCTCCACCAAATTTTCTCTTATTAGGCGCGGGATTAAATCGGTCGGGGGAGACGGTAAATGCAGTATGTGATCGGGATTGACGGCGGCACCGAGTCGCTTCGTGCCGGTGTGTTCGATTTGAATGGCCATCCGCTGGCTTTTGCATCGACCGTTTACAAAACCGATTTCCCGCACCCTGCCTGGGCCGAGCAGAACCCCGCCGATTGGTGGAACGCCGTCGGCTCGAGCGTTCGCAAAGCTGTCAAAGAGGCTGGCATCAGCACGGACAGTATTATCGGCCTCGCCGCCGACACAACCTGCTGTTCGGTCGTGGCGTTGGACGAGAACGGAAATGCGCTGAGGCCTGCGCTGATCTGGATGGATGTGCGTTCAGCTAAAGAAACCGAACTGGTTCTCGCCACGGGAGACGCCGCCCTTAAAGTCAATTCGAACGGGGCAGGGCCTGTTTCAGCCGAGTGGATGATCCCGAAAGCACTCTGGATCGCGCGCAACGAGCCGGAGATTTTCAAGAAAGCCGCAACGATCTGCGAGTATCAGGACTATATCAATTATCATCTAACAGGCCGGATGGTTGCCTCGATCAACAATGCCGCCGTTCGTTGGCATTATCGCGTCAGCGATGGCGGATACGCGACTTCCCTCGTTGAAAAACTCGGTATCCCGTCGCTTGCCGATAAATGGCCGAAAGATATTGTGCGGCTCGGCGAAACCATTGGCGGATTAACAGCAAAAGCTGCGGAGCATCTCGGGCTCAAAGTCGGTATTCCTGTGGCCCAAGGTGGGGCCGATGCATTTATCGCTATGATCGGCATGGGCGTGGTGAAGCCCGGCGCGCTGGCCTTCATCACAGGATCGTCGCATTTGCATCTCGGTCTATCGGCCAAGCCGTTCCACGGCAAGGGTATTTGGGGCACCTATGAGGACGGCGTGATGCCCGGGCTTCACACGGTTGAAGGCGGCCAAACCTCCACCGGTTCCGTCATCAACTGGTTCAAGAATATGCTGGGGGATTCTGTGTCCTACGAGACACTCAATGCTGAGGCCGCAGCCCTCCCTCCCGGCGCTGACGGCTTGATCGTGCAGGAACATTTCCAGGGCAATCGCACGCCCCACACCGATCCCCTCTCGCGCGGTGCGATTACGGGATTGAGCTTGAAGCATGGTCGCGGCCATATTTTCCGCGCCATTATCGAAGGCGTGGCCTTCGGCACCGAGGCGATTTTCAAGGCGATGCGCGCGAACGGCTATGTCCCTGACGAATTCCGCATCTGCGGTGGCGCGACGCGCTCTGATCTCTGGATGCAGATTCATGCCGATGTCTCCGGCATACCGCTCACCTTGACAGAAGTCGCGGATGCACCCGCGCTCGGCTCCGCCATTCTCGCAGCAGTTGCTGCAGGTCATTACAAGACCATCGAGGACGCCGCCAGCGCGATGGTGAAGGTCACCCGCCGCATCGAGCCCGACATGGCCATGCATGAGCAATACAAGCCGCTCTTCGCCGCCTATGAACGCGCCTATCCCGCCTTGCGGAGTATCAGCGGCTAAAGGCAATCTGCCAGCTATTAGGTCCTTAACCAGCTTGGGCAATCTGCGTCACCGCCTTTAGGAACGCGTCCGCCTCTGAGAGAGCTGTCACAATCTGTTCCGCCTCTACGCTGTCCCCTCGATAATCGGCGATCATGCGTAATTCATGCAGTCGGTTGAATGCGCGACCATGCTCCGCCGCGATCAGACCGCGCTTGACAATATGAAGGCCGAAAGCTGCGATGACGCCACTATGAGTCCGTGCAGCCAACACCTCAGGGGGCGCCTGCGTTGCAATCAATGCCGCGCGGGCAGCGTCGTAGAGTGCGTAATAGGCACGGTTACAAGCGCCATCTAGGTCGCCTGCATCAAACAATATTCGTGCGGAGTGCAAAGCCATCACCGCCTTGTCCATCAGTTCGCCGGACGTCAAAGCGGGATGCTTGATTGCTGCAAGCAATTGCGGGTTTGAATAGCTTTCGGGATAAAGCCATTCCTGCTCCCAAATGGGCAGGGGTTGGATCAGTATTCCGGTCTGGAGAAGGACATCAAACGCAAAATCGGCCATTGCAAGTTTGGTGTCAGTAAACGAAGAGGGCGATCCGTTCAGGAATATGGCGATATCCGCATCGCTGTCGATACGATGGCTCTCCCGCGCCCGACTTCCGAACAGGACTGCCCCTCGCACGTCAAAGCGGCCAGAAATGCCTTCCAGAAATGCATCTGTCGCACGACGGGTCAATGCATCAATCGGTGCCATAAAGGATGCCTCGGCAGTTACCAAACAAGGTGATAATAAAGCAAAATGGGCGTATTCGGAAGGTGATATTCACGGGGCGACGTCCTTAAGGACTTCGAGCTTTCTAGCTTCGCTCCGGAAACAATCCCCGCAAGCCCTCGCGCGTTGCGGGGCAGACCCCGCGGTCGGTCACGAGCGCGGTAACAAGATGAGCCGGCGTGACATCGAAGGCATAGTTCATCGCCCGACTGCCCGGCGCCATGATATCGATTGTGGCGAGTGATCCGTCCGGCAAACGGCCCGTCATGTGGGTGACTTCACGCGCGGAGCGTTCCTCGATCGGAATTTCTTTCACGCCGTCCTCGATCGTCCAGTCAATCGTCGTATGCGGCAGCGCGACATAGAACGGCACCTGATTGGCGTGGGCGGCCAGCGCCTTCAGATAGGTGCCGATCTTGTTGCACACATCACCCGTCGCCGTCGTGCGGTCCGTGCCGACAATGCACATATCGACCTGCCCGTGCTGCATCAGATGCCCGCCCGTATTGTCCGGGATCACCGTATGCGGAATGCCATGCGCGCCGAGTTCATAGGCTGTGAGCGATGCGCCCTGATTGCGCGGGCGCGTTTCGTCGACCCAGACATGTACGGGAATACCGGCATCATGCGCCATATAGATGGGTGCCAGCGCCGTGCCCCAATCGACACAGGCCAACCAGCCCGCATTGCAATGGGTGAGAATATTGACCTGATCCTTGCGTGTCTCAAAAACCTTGCGGATCAGCGGCAGCCCGGCCTCGCCGATTGCATGGCACACAGCCACATCCTCGTCGCAAATCGCCGCAGCCCGTTGCCACGCTGCGTCAAACCGTTCTCCCGGTTGAAGCGGAGCCAGAACCGCCCGCATATCATCCAGCGCCCAGCGCAGATTGACCGCCGTCGGACGCGTCTCGAACAAATGTGCGTAGGCTGCAGCGAGATGGGTATCCGACGGGTCTTCCCGCATCGCGAGCGCGAGGCCATAGGCCGCTGTTGCACCGATGAGTGGCGCACCCCGCACGATCATGGACCGTATCGCCTCGGCAGCCTCGCCGCTTGTGCGGATGCTCAGCGTCGTGAACGCATGCGGAAGGCGTGTCTGGTCGATCACACCAAAGGCAACACCTTTTTCATCGGGCCAGATTGTGCGCCAGGCGCGGCCATGAATTTTCATCGCACAGGCTCCCGCTCGATCGTCTCGGCCATGTCTCTGATCTCATGGATCGAGGTGAGCGTCTGACGCTCGGTCATGAGCGTGCGCGCCATCCGCAATGCACGCTTTTCGCATTGCGCGCGGAGATCAGGGTCAATAATGCTCTCGAGATCCTCGACATGGGCAAGCCCCAGAATGCGGCGCGCCATTTTCGCGCCCGTAAATCCGATTGCGTCAGCAAACAAACGCGCCATCGTTTTGATCCGGTAGGCGTCCAGCGCAGCCTCGCCCGCCGCATCGTCGAAGAGCGGTTTCGGGAACGCATCCCCACCACCTTCGCGCCAATGCGCCAGGAAGAGCCGGTTGAAAGTCGTCCAGAAAGTTTCCAGCGTCTCGAGAATCCAGACCTGATATGCCCGCCGGTCATCCCCTTTCGTCGCATGCCCGCTTTGTGAGAAATAGGCGAGCAGCAGATTGGCCATGAAGGCGCCGACGTCAAAGCCCATCGGGCCGTAAAAAGCGAATTCAGGATCAATGACCCGCGTCTGGTTCGGCGTCACCATGATCGACCCCGTATGCAGATCGGCGTGCAGCAAGGCCTCGCCCCGCGACAGGAACATCCATTTCAGTTCCTGCACCGCGACTTTGAGAGCAGAGTCATGCCTGAACTCGGCGGCAACATCATCCAGTTGTGGCGTCGTCCAGCGGTTCATCGGCGCGATTTGATAGGGGTCGGTGAAGACAAGGTCTTCGGTGATTTTGCACAGGGTTATGTTGTTGCAAAACAGCGACTGCCGTTCTTTTTTCACAACGGCCGGGCTCCCGAGATCCGATGTTGCAAACAACGTTCCGGCCGCAAACGTCGCGACATCTTCCGCAAGTTTTGGATAGCGGATGCCGCCGATCAATCCCTTCCGCAAGATGAGATGCGGTTCCAGCAACTCCATCACGATCGCCGCCATGCCGCGGTCAAAATGATACAGTTTCGGCACCAGATGCGGCACCGCAGCCGATTGGATTTTCAGCGCTTCATATTCGAAAAAGATCCGGTCGAGCGGCAGGGGCCAACTTTCCCCCACCATTCTGACATAGGGGAGCGATTGCTTGACGACGATACCGCCTTTCGGCCCTTTGACGATGAAAACAAGGTTCAGATTGCCGTCGCCGACCTCGCGCACAGTCCACTGCGTCGCCTCGCCGCCCAGAAGCGCGCTAACCTCTGCAAGCGGCGCAAGGAATGTCCGCACCGTCTGTTCGGACAAGGCCACATAGTCAGGCCCACCGACAAACCGGGATCCGCCCAATCGATCAGTCACAACCTGAACCCTCTCGAAGGCTTACTTGCCCGCTTTGGAACGGACGCCAGCACCGCGCTTCATGCCGAAAACCGCCTTTGATGCCGCTTTTGAGGCTGCCTTTGAGGCGGCTGCAGCAGCAGACTTCGCTGCTTTCGCAGCTGTAGTCTTCGCCGTCGCTGGCTTGGCCGTCTTTGCAGAAGCTGCCTTCGCAACAGGCGCATTTCCGGCGGAGTCTTTGCTCTGCGTCTTTGCAACCCTAGCGGGCTTTTCAAGCGCTGTCGCGGTCATTACTGGAGCCTTTGCCGCTTTGGCTGGCCGACCGGGCCGCTTCGCGCCAGTTGCCGTTGCCGCAGTTTTTGCTGCCGCTTTCGGCGCAGCGCCCTTCACTGCAACGGTTACGGCTGCCGCTTTGGCAGGAGTTGCCTTTTTGGCAACGGCTACCACTGCACCCTTGACCTTCGGCGAGTCTTTCACAGTGTCGAGATCCGGTGCCTGACCATAGCTCATTCGCTTGATCTGTTCCTGCACCTGCGTCATTTCCTTGTCGCTGAGGCGCGGCGGCTCACCAATGGCGAGCGCGTGAACATACATTTTCGCGAGCGTTTCCACTTCTGTCGCCAGCCACAACGCCTTCTCGAAAGTATTAGCCAGAACGATCAAGCCATGATGGCCGAGAATACACGCCGTGCGTCCTTCAAGCGCCTTGAGCGCGTAGTCGGAGAGTTCCTGCGTCCCGAAACACGCATAGGGCGAGCAGCGAATATCAAATCCGCCGGCAACCGCCACCATATAATGAAACGACGGAATACCGCGCTCATGCACCGCAAGCGTCGTCGTGTAGACGGAGTGCGTATGCAGCACGATATTCACATCCTTGCGGTTCTTCAGAATATCGCGGTGAAACCGCCATTCCGACGAGGGACGATGCCGCCCCGAAAACGTTCCGTCAAAATTCATTTCCACAATATCGGCAGGCTTCATCTTGTCATAGGGCAGGCTCGTTGGGGTAATCAGCATACCGCCATCAACCCGGTGCGAGACATTGCCCGACGTGCCCTGATTGAGGCCACTACGATTCATTTCGAGGCATGTATCGATGATACCGTTACGGATTTTTTTGTGGCTCATGGGTCTCGTCCTTGTTGAACTGATGATTAATCATACGCCGAATTGGCTTTGTCCGCTAGAGCCAGCCATTCGCGGGCCGCGTCCTGAAGTCCGGCAACAGGAATTGACGGAACGTGATCTGTCAAAACGCTCTCGACGGGTGCCGTCCGGTCAAACCGTCGCCAGAGCAGACCAGCGCCCAACGCGGTCCCGTCTTTCGAGCGGCTCATCGAAACGGGTTGGTCCGGCCGGAGTGCTGCGAGCAAATGTCCGAAGGCCTGATTGGTCGCAAATCCGCCATCGATCACGATTGGCGTTGTACTGCCCAGCACATCAAGACACAGATTGGCACTGAACGCCGCATAGAGCGCCGCAACCGCGCCGCGTTCTTCCGGCGAGTTGGGCTGCGGTCCCGTAATCCTGCCGTTGCCACCACTCTTCGGAAATGCCCCGTCATCATCCACGAAAGAGGGGAGGGCGATTGTTCCGCGGGCCAAAATATCCGGCACAAGATTGAGTGCACGCGAGTCGCTGACCGGCTTGTCACCTGCGAGGATCGCATATTCCCGGCCCGTCATTGTGAGTGTCGATGCAATCGGCTCGCCATCCACATCGACATTGGCGACCATGGCGCGCGCCTCGATGAAACCCTCGAGCGGACGTCCGCGATTGAAGCCGATCATCCATGTCCCTGTCGAGAGCACCGTATGGCTCGCCATTCCTGCCGCCTTGTAACGGTAGAGATTGGCATTGCTGTCATGCGCACCCGCCAAGACTTCCACGCTCGGGTCAAGCCCCGTGCGCTTGACCACCCAAGGCGCAATCGTGCCGAGCGCTTCGCCCGCTTTGGCAAAGGCCGGAAACAGCTTTTGCCATCCCTGCCGTGCGACAATCGGCGGGAACTCGCCTTTCAACGGGTTCCACAAATGGCATTGCGCCGCCAGCGACGAGATTTCCGTCGCAGGCCGACCACCGAGCCAATGGGCGAAATATTGCGGCGTGAGCAAAAAGTGTTTTGCGCGCTGAAATTCCGTCGGAAATTCACGGCTTTGCCAGAGCATTCCCTGCGCGGGCCGCATGGCGCCGCTGCTCACCGAGCAAAACACCTCGAAATAAGAAGGCGCGATTTCCGCATAGGCATCTGCCAGCCAGCCGGGAGCTTGCGCTTCATAATCCATCGCGGGAAGAACGGGGCCATTCTCGTCAACCAGCACCCCGCCGCAACCATGGGCCGTCCCGACTATCGCCCGGATCCGGTGCCGTTTGCCGAGTTCGCTCAACGCATCGAGAACCAGTTCCTGAATACGCGGCAAATCGATGGCGAGATAATATCGGGTGATGAGCGGCGCATTCGGAAACGACAAGATCTCGACGGGTGTACCATCCTCGGTTGCGATCACAACCTTGATATTGGTTTTCCCGAGATCAAGGATAGCAACCCGGTCTGCTGGTTCAGTCATGAGCGGGGATCCTGTTTTTCCAACCCGCCCCTTGCGTCATGTTTTCAGTCCCAGTCTGCTCCGGATATTCGGCACCGCCGTTACTGCAATCAGGATCGCTCCCCAGATTGCAAGCGTCAGGAATTGGCTGAAACTTAACAGGTTGAAGGCCGACGAAATCACCTGCAAAATCACAAGCGACAGAATAACCCCGGCAATCTTGCCAAATCCGCCCATCGGATCAACCCCGCCAAGCACTGCCGCAAGAATGGTAACCAGCAAATAGCTTTCCGCATAGGACGCGTTCGCCGAATTGAATCGCGCCATCATCACAAGCGCCGCGACCGCTGCAAGCAGACTGGAGATCAGATAGATTTTCAAAATCACCCGCTTCGTGTCGATCCCCGAAAAACGCGTCGCCTGCTCATTCGAGCCGATCATGTAAATCGCCGTGCCGAGCGGCGTTCGCCCGAGCATGATCGCCATCGGAATAGCAACCGCGGCAAAAATCAACATCGCCGTCGGAATCCCGTAGACTGTTCCGTTCCCGAGAAACAGGATCGGATCAGGCAGACCGGAAATCACATTGCCCCGCGTCATGCCGATGGAAATCCCCTTCACCATCGTCATCGTCCCGAGCGTCGCGAGAATGGGCGACACGCCGAGATACGCAATCACAAACCCGTTCAGAAG
>CAMCXA010000016.1 GCA_945883115.1 Alsobacter soli | reverse complement strand
GTCCGGGAGGATCACGTTTCATGGGGGCAAAGGACCATGGACACCCGATCATTGCCAATTGCCTGTCATTTATGGACTGTTCTCAATGACGCGGAAGACAGGAGACCGATCATCTGACCACTTTAGCGTGCGATGCAATGCTTGTTGATTTAAACGGATAGCATAGACTATTCGGAAATAGGGATGGGGGACGAACGATGTACATTTTACACGGCGTATACGATTGGGGATCGTTGGTGGTGCATCTGGCTCTTGAGGAGTTGGGCGTCAACTATGAATTTAAATCGGTTGATTATGAGAAAGGCGCATTAGCCAGTCCCGCCTATCGGGCATTAAATCCCGTGGGACTTGTTCCTGTTCTGGAAACGCCGCAGGGTCCGATTTTTGAAACGGCGGCGATTTTATTATACTTGGCCGAAACCCACCACGCGCTTGCGCCTGAGGTAGGCACATCAAATCGGACTGCGTTCCTTTCTTGGTTCGCTTTTGTGACCAACGGTCTTCATCCTACAGTAATGGCCCTATTTCACCCCGAACGTCCTTTGGGTGAGGCAAATCAGGCCGCAGTCTCTGAAGCTAGCTTTACCAGAATGAGCAGCCAACTGGATCAGTTGGAGGCACATATGCCTGTAGCTCCTTCAATTTTGACACTTTATGTGGCAATGCTGTTGCGCTGGGCCATTTGTGGGTCCGCTTATCGCCGCCACACGCTGGATATCTCAGCCTATCCCAAACTCGCGTTGATGCTACGAGACCTTGAAGCGCGTCCGGCAGTGGCTCGAGTTCTTGAACGCGAGGGATTGGGGCCGCGAGGGCTTTCCCAACCAGAATATGCTGGCGCAGGCTTGACCGGGTAAATTTGTTGTTTCGTGCGCCATCATCGACAATTGAGCCTCGACAAAGATTCAAGCAAGAATGCGTAAATAATGCTCCATAGACCTTGGGCTACGATCCTCGGAACAGGAGACCGTGAACCCATAGATAGTGGATCATGAATACGAGATCGTGCTTCGTAGCCTGCTTTTCATTACTAGCTTTTCGGCCAAGTCCGTCCAGCCCCCCAGAATTAACCGCTTTGTCAGGAGCTAAAACTGTCAAAAAAAACCGCTTGATGAAGCCGGAAGCAGCTTCAAACGTTAGCTCGTTGGGCGTTTGAATAGCCATTCCCACTTTTTAAAATATTTTCGCACAGTATGTTACTTTGAGGCGGTATCTCGAATACGAGCCCTTAAAAAAGAGTAACCTCCAGAAGTCTCCAGAGTCGTCATAGCCCCCGAAAAACTTTACCTAAAAGGGTCGATCCTGAAGCAACACCCCCAAATATCGAAGTATGGGGTCGCAAAATTTTTTAGTCCAAGAGTGTTTTGCGGCAAGCAATTATCAAAAAATCGCTATTCTCCAACGTTCAGAGGGTCTTGATTCCGAGAACGGAACGCACACGTGCAAGGATCAGATCGCGGCCAAAGCGACCGAGTTCGGCGGATGCCTCGAGGGCATCGCGAACATACCATTCCTTGTTTGAGAACTTCGACATGTCGACGGCTTCTGGGCAGAGTGCCATCATCAGGGATGTCTCGCCCTTTCCTGCATGATCGAACGGATATTGGGCTATGATGTCTGCCGTCATGAGGGGATGGGATTTGATCCAGTTGAACGGGTCGCTCCCGACAGCCTGATTGCCATAGTAATCGGCCATTTTTTCGTCACCCCACCAGCCTTCACCCCGCTCCTTGTTGATAAAGTCGAAAATTGCCTGACGGGAGGCAAATTTGAATGCGAGATCTGTTGGCATGCCGACAGTGAAATTCTCGGTCTGGTGATGAATAAAGGCGTGGATGTTACGGAATCCAACCCTTAGGAGGCCAGTAAACAGATCTTTCGCAAAAGGCATAATGCGCTCTGCATCGACATGGACGGACCCTTTGCCTTCAGGCTTTTCGACGACATAGCTTGCGGCGCCGTAGTAAAAAACTGGCAAGATCACGACAGGTGTTTCAACTTCGATGATGTCCATGATCTTGATGACCGCGAGCGTATCCATGCCGACTGCCATATGCTCGCCATGATATTCTAGCACGCCGAGCGGCAGGATGACCGGCCAGTTCTCCGCGATGGCCTGTCTGATCTGGTGCGGAAGCATGAGTTCGTAACGCATTTTAATCTTTCCTCTGATTGCACACGGTCAATAAAGCAGGGCGGCGTGCCACTCGACCGAAGCCAATTGATGTAATATGGTCCGCGCCTCAGATAAAAAATGCAAGTCTGTATTTAAGAGGGAGCACATCTCATGGCATCGGTCGACGTCGTTGATGTTCGCAAGGCTTATGGCGAACAGGAAGTTATTCACGGCGTCTCAGTGAGTATTGCGGATGGAGAGTTCGTAATTCTAGTCGGTCCGTCAGGTTGTGGAAAATCGACGTTACTGCGCATGATTGCGGGGCTGGAGCCGATTACGTCGGGAGATGTCAAAATTGGTGACCAGGTGGTGAATTTTCTGCCGCCGAAGGATCGCGATATCGCAATGGTTTTCCAGAGCTATGCGCTCTATCCGCACAAGACTGTGGCTGAAAATATGGGGTTTGCGCTGAAATTGCGTGGCACGTCGCGAGCGGAAATTGAAACGCGTGTACGTCGGGCGGCGGAGATTCTTGATCTGGTGCCCTATCTGGGCCGGTATCCGAAGCAGTTGTCCGGTGGTCAACGCCAGCGCGTGGCAATGGGACGTGCGATTGTCCGTGATCCGAAGGTGTTCTTGTTTGATGAACCGCTCTCCAATCTTGACGCCAAATTGCGTGTTCAGATGCGCGCCGAGATCAAGGAACTGCATCAACGGCTGAAAACAACAACGATTTATGTGACCCATGATCAGGTCGAAGCGATGACCATGGCTGACAGAATCGTGGTGATGCACGACGGCATTGTCGAACAGATCGGATCACCGCTTGAGCTTTATGACAGGCCGACGAACATGTTTGTGGCAGGATTTATCGGGTCGCCGTCGATGAATATGATCAAAGGAACAATCCGTGCCGGAAAGTCACCCGCTTTCGAGACGGATGACGGGGTGCTCTTGCCGCTTGCGGAAGCACCGAGGAACAGTGATGGCCGTGCGGCCGTTTATGGCATTCGGCCGGAGCATTTCACGTTCAAGGACGGTGGCTTGAAGGTTGAAGTGGCCGTGATCGAGCCGATGGGCTCTGAAACGCAGGTGATTGCAAAACTTGGAAATCAGAAGATTACGGGCGTATTCCGAGAGAGGATTTCGGCGCGTCCGGGGGATATTCTGCCACTATTGCCTGACCTCGGCGCGGCCCATTTGTTTGACGCTGCAACGGGTCAACGATTGAATTGAGAAAGCACCTGACATGACCGCAAAATTCAAAGCTGTATTCGGAAATAAGAAGCCCGTGATCGCCATGGTCCATTTCGGCGCGATGCCGGGCGCGCCGCTCTATGATGCGAAGGCTGGCATTGAGGGGATCATTGCAGGAGCGCGTAAGGATTTGGCGGCGCTTCAGGCCGCGGGTGTTGATGCCGTGATGTTCGGCAACGAGAATGACCGGCCCTACGAGTTCAAGGTGGATGCTGCTTCGACTGCAACGATGGCCTACGCCATCGGTGCCTTGCGTTCCGAGATCAAAGTGCCATTCGGGGTAAATGTGTTGTGGGATCCGATGAGTACAATGGCGCTCGCTGCTGCGACCGGTGCGTCATTCGTGCGTGAGATCATGACGGGAACTTATGCGTCGGATATGGGACCGTGGACGCCAGATGCGGGGGCAGCGTTGCGTTATCGTGACCGGTTGGGGCGGAATGATGTCGCAGTTCTGTTCAATGTCTGTGCGGAATTTGCCTATTCGCTGGATCAGCGAAGCCTGCCGGACAGAGCACGAAGCGCAGTTTTTTCCAGCATTCCGGACGCTATTCTGGTTTCGGGGGCGATTACGGGTGAGGCAGCGGCAATGTCTGATCTGGAATCGGTCAAGAAGGTGATGCCGGATGTTCCTGTGCTCGCGAATACCGGTGTCAAACATGCAACCGTCGGTGATGTCCTCAGGGTTGCCGATGGTGTGATTGTAGGTTCGTCGCTTAAAGTGGATGGCAATACGTGGAATGCGGTTGATCCTGATAGGGCAGCCGAATTCATGCGGATTGTCCGACAGGTCCGGAAAGGCTGAGGCAGATGGTCATGGATGCCCCGAGTGCGGCGATGATGGCAGATCGTCTGCGAGCACTGACAATTGAACTAATGTTGATTCCGGGGCTGAGCGGGCATGAGGACAGGGTCCGGCGTGCGATCACCAAAAAGCTGATCTCACTCGGTTTGACGACAAAAATGGACCGCCTTGGCAATCTGATGGCTACGCTGGCAGGTGATCCGGGTCTGCCGAGCGTCATGGTCTTTGCGCATATGGATCAATTGGGTCTGATTGTCCGCAAGATCGAGACAAACGGATTGATCAGGGTTGAACGGCTCGGGGGTGTTCCCGAACGGGCATTGGCATCGCAGTCGGTTTTGATGTGCGTTGGCGAGGGGCGGGATGTCCCCGGTCTGATTTCGAACAAGAGCCATCATGCCACCGGGCCGGACGAAAAGTACAAGGTCCTTCCCTATGCGGACATTGCCATCGATGCCGGTTTTTCCACGGCCGACGGCGTTATAGCGGCAGGAATTGATGTCGGTACGCCAATTGTTTACGAGCCGAAGGCGATGTCGCTGGCGGATGGCCGAATTGCCGGAACGTCGGTGGATGATCGCGCAGGGTGCGCCGTGATGATTGTTTTGGCGGAGCTTTTACTGAGTGAAAAGCACAAGCCAACGACGCACTTCGTATTTGCGGTGCAGGAAGAGTTCAATTTGCAAGGTGCGGTGACGGCGGCGCGCGCTTTGGCACCCGAAATCGCCATCCAGTTGGATTTGATCCTGGCGACAGACACGCCGGAAATGGCAGGGCGGGGCGATGTCAGGCTGGGTGCCGGACCAGCAATGAGCCTTTACAGTTTTCATGGCCGCGGCACGCTGAACGGAACTATTCCCCATCCGGCATTAACGAGCCTATTTGCTGCAACGGCAAAGAATGAAGGCTTGATGCTTCAACGGAGTGCGCATGTCGGAGCGCTCACTGATTCATCTTATGTGCAATTATTGCATGAGGGAATTGCCAGTATCGATCTGGGATTTCCGTGTCGGTATACGCATTCCTCGCTTGAAATGTGTGACCCGCGAGACCTTGCCAGCCTTACGCATCTCTTGGTCAAAGGGATCATAGGCATTGATATGACGTTTACACTAGATCGGGACCATTATACCTGATGCGCTATTATCTTGGCATTGATATCGGAACGTTCGAGTCGAAGGGTGTTCTGGTCGACAGCGCAGGAGCGATTATCGCCAGCGCTGCCAAGCCCCATCGGATGATTGTGCCGCAGGCAGGGTGGGCAGAGCACCGGCCGATTGAAGATTGGTGGAATGATTTCACCTTCATTTCACAAAAATTGCTCGCAGACAGCGCCATTAATCCCCGAGACATCAAGGCGATCGGGACGAGTGCAATCGGCCCGTGCATGCTACCGCTCGACAAATCGGGCGCACCGCTGATGAATGCGGTGCTCTATGGTGTGGATACGCGCGCGGTGCAAGAAATCAACGATCTTGCGGCGGAGATCGGCGAGGATGTGATTCTTGAAAAGTGCGGCAACGCGCTGACGTCGCAATCGATTGGGCCAAAAATTCTTTGGCTGAAGCGAAATCGCCCCGATATTTACCGGAACACCCGCAAGATCGTGACGTCCACGTCCTATCTTGTTTACCGCCTAACCAGCACATTAGTCGTTGATCATTATACGGCGGCCAATACAGGGCCGATTTACGATGTTGAGAACCGGTGTTTCAGTGACGCTCTCACGCGCGATATTATTGATCTCGACAGGCTTCCCGACTTGCTGTGGACAACGGAGATTGCGGGAACGGTCACTCAGGAAGCGGCTGAAGCGACAGGACTGGCTGCCGGAACGCCCGTCATTTGCGGGACCGCTGATGCCGCTGCGGAAGCGATCAGCGTCGGAGTTCTTGATGCGGGTGACATGATGATGATGTATGGTTCGACCGTCTTCATCATCGGGCTCGCCGCGAAAAGGGTACGTGACCAGCGGCTCGGCTATGCGCCTTGGCTATTTGACGGGCAGCATGCACTTATGTCGGGACTGGCGACGAGCGGCACGTTGACACATTGGTTCAGGGAAAATGTGGCGCGCGAACTGGACCCTGCGAGCGCTTTTCGGGAGTTGGCTGAAGAAGCGGCACTTTCGCCACCCGGCGCCAAGGGTCTCGTCATGCTGCCGTATTTTTCGGGCGAGAGAACACCCATTCACGATCCAAATGCGAAGGGCGTTATTTTCGGGCTCGATCTAACCCATGGGCGCGGGGATCTTTATCGTGCATTGCTCGAAGGAATAGCTTTCGGCACGCATCATATTTTTCAGACCCATGATGAAGCAGGTGAAACCCCCCATCTGATTTTTGCAGTCGGCGGCGGCACCAAGAACAAGGTTTGGGCGCAGGCGACGTCAGATATTTCAGGGAAGACGCAGATTGTCCGCCAGAAAACTGTGGGTGCTTCCTACGGCGATGCGTTCCTCGCCGCTTACGCTGTTGGGGATGTAAAAATTGATGCAATTCGGGACTGGAATCCAGTTGAATACGAATTCAACCCAAGACGGGAATATGCGACGCTTTACAAGGATAAGTTTAAGATTTTTCGTGAATTGTACGTGCGCAACAGCGATCTGATGCGGTGATTAAGTTTGCTAATGGCCAGCACACTGCTCATGCTGTCGCTTTACGAAATTGGATAAAGATGTACAGTGCAATGAACTGGCCCGCGAGTGAATTGACAAGTTCGAGGGCTGGTTCATACTCTTTCTTCGTTTTTGTTCGACGGTGATCAGGGTCATTCAGGCTCTTGGGTCTGACTGGGCTGAGACTTAAAATTAAAGTAACCTAATGGGAGGATATTGAATGAAAGTTGAACTTTACAACAGGATGGTGATGGATCGTCGTGCGCTTTTGAAGGGCGCTGCCGGCGTTGCGGCGCTGAGCGTGACTGGATCGCTTGGCGCGGTCACGAGCACACCTGCAATGGCAGCAGACAGCCTGCGCGCTGCAATTTTGAAAGTTCCCGGCGTCGGCAAGGGTTCACCAACAGATGCCGATTGGCAGAAGGTTGGCGAGATGTGCCTCGGTGCGACCAAGGAGAACGTCAAGGCTGGCGAATTCAAGGGCGTTGAACTGACGTTCATGGGTCTTAATAACCAGAACCTGCATAATTTACTGTTCCGCGGCCTTCTGAAGCCGTGGGAAGCATATACAGGGGCCAAGATCAACTGGATCGACCTTGCGCAAGCGGATTATAATGCGCGACTGCAGCAATCAATCGCGACCGGCACCGTTGATTTCGATATTGTCGAAATGGGCGCACCGTTCGAGGGTGACGTTTGCGGTAAGGGACTTGCCTCGGCTATGCCTGATTGGGTCAAGAAGCAGATCGATATGGATGACTATGTCGGCTATCTCAAGGCGCCTGTCGGCACCTGGGAAGGCAAGACCTACCGGATCTCGATCGACGGCGACTGCCACAACTTCAACTATCGGACGGACTATTTCACGGATGCAGGTCTTGCCAAGGCTTGGAAGGACGAAGGTCATCAGGGCGAGTGGGCTGTTCCAACCACCTGGCAGAAGGTCAATGAGGTCACCAAGTTCCTCAAGGGCAAGAAGATCAACGGTCAGGATGCTTATGGCTATCTTGATCCGACCAAGGGCTGGGGCGGGTTCGCGTTCTACTTCCTTGGCTCGCGTGCAACGGCCTATGCCAAGCATCCAGACGACAAAGCCTGGTTGTTTGACGCTGACACGATGAAGCCACGTGTTAATAATCCGGCTTGGGTTCGTGCCATTCAGGACGTTGTCGATTGCTTGCCTTCAGAGCCAGCAGACCAGCTCAATGCTGATCCAGGTACGACTGCATTCCAGCAGTTCCTCGCCGGAACAGGATCGATGCTGTCATGGTGGGGCGATGTCGGCTCGATGGCCAAGACGTCTGACTCCTCGGTGGTTGGCGATGTTACCGGCTTCTCGATCCTTCCGGGGTCGGACGACGTCTACAATGCCAAGACGGGCAAGTGGGACAAGCTGGCTTCCGGCCCGAACTTCTCGCCGAACATGGCCTATATCGGCTGGGGCGTTTACGTGATGGCCCGCGTCGACAGCGACTCGAAGAAGCAGAAGGCCGCGTGGTCCGCAGCCGCCCATCTCGGCGGCAAGGACATCTCGCTTTGGGCATCTGCCTATCCGTCAGGCTTCCAGCCTTACCGGAACAGCCACTTCAATGTTGATGAGTGGGTTGGTGCAGGTTACGACAAGGCATTCATCTCGTCTTATCTGAAGTCGGAAGCGGACAGCTACAATCACCCGAACGCTGCGATCGAGCCGCGTATTCCGGGCATCTTCCAGTATTACAGCGTGGCTGAAGACGAGTTGGCAAAGATTTACGCCGGCAAGACCTCGGCACAGGCGGGTGCGGACGCGATTGCGGCTGCGTGGGAGAAGATTACGGACCAAATCGGTCGTGAAAAACAGATCAAGCTCTACAAGGCCTCGCTCGGCCTTTAAGCCAGCAGTTCATGTTTGAACTGAAACACAATAATGACTGGTGGCGTCTAGGACGCCACCAGAGATTTTTTATTTGGACGCCGACCTTGCCGGATACGCACAAGAATTAAGGGTTCAATGCAGACCACACGAACAGTTCCAGTTGCGAGCCAGATGGGGATGGATCAATACGCCATCTCGGACTCCCGCAGATTGGCGGGCAGAGCACTCATTCTTCTGACCTCGCTCGGCCTTGCCGCAATTGTCTTGGTGCAGACCCTCCACGCGTTTGCTGTGATTGATCTGGGCTTCGAGAATTGGCGACCGACGCTCTACGCGTCTGTTGTGTGGGCAACAGCACTTGGCGCCGGGCAGGTAATGATCCGGGGCGAGGCTGGGCATCGTGCCCTGTTTTTGCTGCCCGCCTTGCTTTTTACGATTGCAATGGTGATTTTTCCGACATTTTTTGGAATCTATATTGCCTTTACAGACTGGAATTTGAGCGCGTTCGAAGGTCAGAAGTTTAACGGTCTCGAAAATTTCTACACGCTGATCCACGATGCTTATTTCTGGAACGCGTTACTGAACATGGTTTATTATGTGCTGGGCGTTCTGGTTCAGTATGTGATTGCGTTCGGGCTCGCATTGCTTCTGAATGCGGATATTCGCGCCCGAAAATTTTTCCGCGTGGCCTTTCTGTTGCCCTTCATGCTGAGCCCTGTCGCAGTGAGCTGGATGATCGGGAAGTCTCTTATGGAATTCCGGTTCGGCCCACTGGCGACATTAATGCGTCATTTAGGGTGGGATAATCCTGCGTTTTTCACCACACCATGGATAGCCCGGCTGAGTATCATGCTGTTGGACGCGTGGGTATGGCTGCCCTTCATGATGATCCTGCTGCTGGCAGGACTGCAGGCACTGCCCAAGGAAATTCAGGAAGCGGCAAAAGTGGATGGCGCGACGCCTTGGCAATCTTTCTGGCAGATCACGTTTCCGCTGATGCTGTCGGTGAGCGTCACGGCCATTGTGTTGAGGATCATTTTCCAGCTCAAACTTGCTGACATCGTGATCAATACGACGTCAGGTGGACCGGGCGGGGCGACGGATACTGTATCAAGTTTCATTTTCCGCGAATATCGTGATCGGTCGAATGTCGGGTATGGAACGATGGTCGCGGAGGTTTACCTCATCATCATCATCGTATTTGTATCGCTTCTATTGAAATTTGTTGGGCGTTGGATGCGCAGGGAGAATGAGGCGTGACCAAAGCCAGCACCCCAAGAACACAACCTATTGATCAACGCTCGATAGCCTCGCTCGAGCGGTTGGGTTTCATTGGCGGACGACTATTGATTTACGGCACATTATTGTTTTGGGCGTTTATCTGTTTGTTTCCGATTTATTGGACTGTCACGACTTCGTTCAAGACGGCGGTAAACGTCACACAGGGAGATATTGTTCCCTTCATCGGTCGGTTCATGGGGGACTGGAGAGGGTGGCGTTCGCTGGGACTTTCGCCCGACTCCATTTTCGAGATTTCGACGGTTCGTGACGAGTTTTTGCTTCGCTTCGAGAATAGCCTGATTGTTTCAACGGGAGGAGCAATCGTCGCGGTGATTATTGGATCTTTGGCCGCTTACGGGCTGAGCCGGTTCAAATACAAATTCGGACCTTGGCGAAACAAGGACATTTCGTTTTTCTTTTTATCTCAACTGCTGTTACCGCCGGTGGTTCTGGCGATGCCGTTTCTAGTTCTTTATAAGGAATTAGCGCTGCTGGACAATGTGATCGGGCTTATTCTCATCTACACGCTGACGGTTCTGCCGATCGTGATCTGGATCATGCGGGACCAGTTTGATACGATCCCGATCGAGCTGGAGCAGGCGGCCTTGGTTGACGGATGTAGCCTCTGGGGCGCGTTTTTCAGAATTGTGATGCCGATTGCGCTGCCGGGAATGGTAGCTGCGTTCATCCTCGCCTTCGTGCTGTGCTGGAACGAATATTTCTTTGCCGCACTGCTGACGAGCACCAATGCGAAGACATTGCCGGTGATGGTGGCCAGTCAAACAGGGTCCCAAGGGATCAGCTGGTGGTCGATGGCAGCGCTTTCAACAGCTGCCATTGCGCCGTTGATTCTGATCGGTATTTTCCTCGAAAAGTACATCGTAAAGGGATTGACCGCTGGTGCGGTGAAATAATCGACTTTGGTTTCTATAAATGTCCATAAAAAATTGCTATACGAACACGCCGATGATCCGCAAATTATGACTAACGAGTGATTGGCTTTCCTGTTAGGACTATGAATTATATAGCTATTTCAATGATATAAGTATTATTAGCTTCATCGCAGTCGGTGCACCCGAAGCGGTCATTCAAAAAGACCAAACGCCAACCATGCATTAACATTCAAATTGGACCACCTTGTGGGGGCAGACCACTTTCGAGGCCTCGACCAGTACGTCGAAGATCGACCGGGTAAGACTGTTCAGATCCGCAGGCTCAAACCGCCACGGGTCAATGGCAGTCGCAACGTCATCGACATTCACCAAGCCCTCAAACCCCACGGAAATGTGTTCCCGACCTGCTCGGCGAACCAGGCCGTCGGATTAGTAGCATGAATTGCACAGGGTCTTCTGGGCCATTAGCAAAGATCGCATGATTGGGTGCCAAAGATCTTGATCTTTGGTCCATCCTTGGACGCTTACTGCTAAACACATTTATTTTTCTGCTAACCCATTGAAATCATTGGTGCGCCCTACGGGAATCGAACCCGTGTTTTCGCCGTGAGAGGGCGACGTCCTAGACCGCTAGACGAAGGGCGCAATGGCAATCTTGCCTTGGATGAGGGTTCAATAGACGTTCGCGCCCACCCCGTCAAACCAATGGTTATCGGAATGAGGAGATCGTGAGAGATTTTCTGCCCCTGTCTTAATCGTTGTGCTATCCCAAAGCATGACAAAAATTGATCCGGCGTTACCGTCAACGAAAGAAAACCCGATCGGCACCGCAACCGAAGAAGCATTTCTGCCCGATGACGGAGACGTGTTTATTACTGTCGGCGACGATGAAAGTGGTGCGAGGCTTGATAAATTTCTGGCTGGAAAATTACCTGCCATTTCGCGTACGCGTCTGAAAACACTGATTATTTCAGGACAGGTCAGTACGGATGGCGTACCGCTGACTGATCCGAGCCGCGCGGTGGTTTCTGGAACACCCATACTGGTCATTATTCCGGAACCTGCGCCTGCCGAGCCACAAGGCGAATCAATCCCCCTCAACGTTCTATATGAAGACATTGATCTTCTGGTGATCAACAAACCGGCAGGTTTGGTCGTTCACCCGGCGGCAGGGCATGAAACAGGAACTCTGGTCAACGCATTGATTTTCCATTGCGGATCAAGCCTTTCCGGGATCGGTGGTGTCAGGCGACCGGGTATCGTGCATCGCCTCGACAAGGATACATCTGGATTGCTTGTTGTTGCGAAAAACGACAAGGCCCATGCTGGATTATCCGCTCAATTTGCGGATCACGGACGTGAAGGCCCCCTTGAACGCGAGTATATGGCCATTATCTGGGGGGTATTACCACGTCCAGTTGGAACAATATCTGGAAACATCGACCGGTCCAGTTCCAATCGAGAAAAAATGGCAGTTGTGCAAAATTGCAAAGGTCGTGAGGCGATTACCCATTATGAAGCCGGTGAGACCTTTGCAGGAATGAGCGGTGAAGCGGTGGCAAGTCTCGTCACATGTCGACTAGAAACAGGACGAACCCACCAAATCCGCGTGCATATGGCGCATATCGGCCATCCTTTGATCGGAGATGGCATTTATGGCGGCGGCTTTCGAACGAAAGCTGCCCTATTGGCTCCGGAAGCCCGGGAAGCGGCAGATTTTTTTGGCCGACAGGCTCTGCATGCTGCCGTACTTGGCTTTGCACATCCGAGAACAGGTGAAGTTTTGCGCTTTGAAAGCCCCCCACCTCCAGATTTTATGCATCTTTTGGAGATGCTGCGACGTTAAGATAATCCAGCGGCGTGTTCACTGCGTATTCGTCTATGAAATTTGTCCAGTTTTCATACAAGTTGCCCTCTTTCTGCCACTGTTCGAATGATGATGCGGTACTGACGAAATCTGCCTGGTTCGGAGATTTTGAGGTTTGCCGACGACGGGAACCTAAAATAGGAATATGAAATGAGCAGTTCATCGCTTCCAATTATTGCATCTGATAGCGGTTTAGCGCGTTATCTTGCCGAAATACGGCGCTTCCCAATGTTGCAGCCTCAGGAAGAGTTTATGTTGGCTAAAAGCTGGCGTGACCACGGTGATACAGAAGCAGCGCATCGTTTAGTGACTTCTCACCTTCGATTAGTTGCAAAGATTGCAATGGGTTATCGCGGTTACGGACTTCCGATCGGTGAAGTCATTTCAGAGGGCAATGTGGGCCTTATGCAGGCTGTGAAGCGGTTTGAACCTGAGAAAGGGTTTCGTCTGGCAACATACGCCATGTGGTGGATCAAGGCGGCCATTCAGGAGTATATCTTGCGGTCTTGGTCTCTCGTCAAAATGGGGACAACTGCGAACCAAAAGAAGCTGTTTTTCAACCTTCGCAAGGCAAAAAGCCAGATTTCAGCGCTTGGCGAGGGCGATTTGCGTCCGGAACAGGTCGCAACGATCGCAACCAAGCTTGGCGTTCACGAGCAGGAAGTGATCGAGATGAACCGCCGGTTGGGTGGCGATTCATCGTTGAATTCGCTGGTGCGAAGCGATGGTGATGGCGATAGTGAATGGCAGGATTGGTTGGCGGATGACAGCCCAAGCCCTGACATACTCATGGTCGAGCATGAGAACAACTCCAATCGACACCTTGCATTGATGCAAGGTTTGGAAGTTTTAAATGATCGTGAGAAGCGAATTTTCGTGGCCCGACGGCTTTCGGAGCAGCCTGTGACGCTTGAGGAGTTGTCGGAAGAATTTAACGTTTCAAGAGAACGAATCCGTCAAATTGAGGTTAGAGCGTTTGAAAAAGTTCAAAAGGCAGTAAAAGAGAATATCGCGATAAGAGAAGATGTGACCGTTCCAGTTTCTTATATTGCTCAATGAGCGGGAGCTGACAAATCAATATTTTCTTCTACTTCCAAGTTTGGAGCGTATCCTCAATCACCCTGTTTCCAGTCTTTCCTTTTTCAAAAAGGAGGGCGGCGCGATTCCCATTTTCAAAGCGAATTGGTAACAATGTCCAGTTCATTTTGCGTAACAATTCCAGATTTTTCTGGGACTCTACCGGTAGCCCATTCATTCCAATCAAGAATATATTTCCAGTCACGGGAACAGGAATACCCGCGAGTTGAACTCCGCGAAGGTTTTCCTCGGCACGCAACTCTGGCACACCAATGTCACGAACTTTGCCCCGCTCAGATAGGGCATCCGTTGCAAATTTCACTTCAATCATATGTGAATTAGCAGAGTCCTGATCCTTATTCTGTCGAATGACGATATCCGCTGTCAGTCCGATATCTTTGATGGCTATCGTCGCTCGAGCCCCTGTATCCGAAACACCATCAACCGATGACGGGAATGTCTCCAGTTTCCAGATTACCTGCCCTTCAAATCGAACAGGGTCTGCATTTGTTTCAGATGCTTCCGCGAAGAAAACGGCTCTTTGCTCAACATTCGGAAGAATTGATGCCGAATTGTTCGACTGACTACTGTCAGTATTCTCATTTTTTTTTGCCAAATCAGTTTGGATGTCTTTCTGATCAAACGCAATAACGGGCGCTTTTTCTTCTATCTTATCAATTTCGATTGCTACGTCTCCCTTGCTTTGAGCATTTTGAGCATCGATATTTGATTGATTGGCTTCGAGAAATTGAGCTATTTGCAGGATTGAGAATGATAATGTTGACAGCACAACAACAATAAAAATTGCACGATAAAAATATTTATTTGCAAAAATGTTTTTAAAAATTGTTTTAAAAATAATCTGTTTATTCTTCAAATTACCGACATATAAATTTATTTCTTCGGTTTTTTCTTCTGTTTGATCAGGAACAATCTTAATACTTTGTGGAATTTCAACGGTCTGTATGTCGCCTTTTGTCAACTCATGCGGATCAAGGCCGGTGTCGTCGGATACTTCAATCGGGAGAACAAGCTCGTCGCGCGCTGATACAACAGTAACTGTTTGAAAATTTTCAGAAAAAATCTGCTGTTCAGGCCTATCAAGGCGATCATCTTGCTGGCTTTCGCTCAAGTCCGGTGTTGCTTCAGTTTTGGTGGCTATACAGGTGCGTTCGAATTTCCGGATCGCGCTCTCAAGTGCCAGCCGTTCGCGCATAATATCAATTTCCGGAATTGGCGGGTCCAATAGCCGGAGTTGTTCGACGAGCGCGTGCTTTGCATGATCATAAACCCTCTGTCTCGACTCAGGCGTCGATGAAGCGAGGCTTTCGATCGATCGTGAAATTAGCGGGTAATAATCAGCCATTACTGTGCCAATGAATGGGCATCATTCATGAATGCTAGGTTTCGAAGGGATTTTGAACAAGGATCGTATCCTCCCGTTCCGGACTGGTAGATACAAGCGCAACTGGAGCGCCGATCAGTTCCTCAACACGCCTGACATATTTGATCGCCTGAGCCGGAAGATCAAGCCATGAGCGAGCACCCGCCGAAGTCTGGCTCCAACCTTCTATGGTTTCGTAGATTGGTTCAATACGGGCCTGAGCCGACTGGCTGGCGGGCAGATAGTCGATCTCCTGCCCATCAAGGCGATAACGAACGCAAATCTTGATCTCGTCAAACCCGTCCAGAATGTCGAGCTTTGTGAGGGCGATGCCATTAATGCCGGAGGTTCTGACGGTTTGACGCACCAAAACGGAGTCAAACCACCCGCAACGCCGCTTGCGTCCGGTAACG
Organism: Alsobacter soli; assembly: GCA_945883115.1. Taxonomy (GTDB): domain Bacteria; phylum Pseudomonadota; class Alphaproteobacteria; order Rhizobiales; family Beijerinckiaceae; genus CAIUPE01. The sequence goes on along the minus strand of CAMCXA010000016.1, from coordinate 27,134 downwards.
GTTCCGAATTCACGGCCTCTTTCGCCGATTGTGGTGCCTATTTCATCATGAAGTTCAGTCGGGAAAGGCCCCTCCCCGACCCGCGTTGTATAGGCCTTGGCAATACCGAGCACGTAATCGATTGCACCGGGCCCGACGCCCGAGCCGGTTGCAGCCTGGCCGGCCACGGTGTTGGAGGAGGTGACAAACGGATATGTGCCGTGATCAATATCCAGCAACGCGCCTTGGGCGCCCTCAAAGAGAATGCGGCGACCGGAACGTCTGGCCTCGTCCATCAGACGCCAGACAACATCCATAAAGGGCAAGACGCGCGGGGCGATTGTGGTCAGCTCTTCAATGATTGCGTCCGCACGATATTCGGGATGACCGAAGCCACGCCGCAAGGCGTTATGGTGGACGAGAAGCCGGTCTACTTTTTCAGCGAGCGTATCTGTGTCCGACAGGTCCATCAAACGGATCGCCCGGCGACCAACCTTGTCTTCATAGGCGGGACCAATGCCACGCTTTGTGGTGCCGAGTGTCGCGCCATGCGATCCCGACTCGCGAAGGGCATCGAGATCCCTGTGGATCGAGAGGATCAGGGGCACGTTATCGGCAACACGAAGATTATCGGGGCTCACGGCGACGCCTTGGGCCACAAGGCGATCTATTTCAGCGATGAGCGCATAAGGATCGAGGACGACGCCGCTTCCGATGATGCCCATCTTGCCGGGTCGTACGACGCCGGAAGGAAGAAGGGATAGTTTATAGACGTTTTCACCGATGACGAGTGTGTGGCCCGCATTGTGACCGCCTTGAAAGCGGACAACTGTATCCGCCTGCTCGGAAAGCCAATCGACGAGCTTTCCTTTGCCTTCATCACCCCATTGAGCACCAACGACAACCACATTCGCCATACATGTCATCCTAAAAGGTGGTCTCTGACGAGACGATGAACACTATTCAACAAAAAACCCCGACCGTTTCCGCAAACCGGAGGGTCGAGGCTTGCGGTTGAGTGTTAGCCAATCGCGACAGACTCGTAAAGGGTTAACCATAAATCGAGGCCAAGGTGAGACGTGATCACCCTTACGCGCGGGGCAATGATCAGGCCCTGCCGCGCTCGGATTTTTTCGGCTTCACATAGTGCTCGATGAAGTTTCTGATTTCAGTCAATCGCTTGAAATCGTCGAGAACCTCTTCATCTAGGCCGAAACGCCATGAAAGATCTGTCCGCTTCCTGTCCGATTCAAGCGTCAACAAATCGTCGATATAGGCCGCATGATCGCCGGACGACAGAAACATGCCTTCGGCTAATAATGTATCGTGATAGCGCTTCAAGATAGCAGCCAACTCGGTAAGGCTGAACTCCGGATGGTATTGCACACCCCAGAACACCCCGCCTTCATGATGAATTTCAGCAGCCTGAACGGGCGTGACCGTGTTCGATGCCAAGACCGTGACATGTTCAGGCAAGGTCGTGACGACATCGAGATGGATTGCAGGCGCATCGAATGACATGGGCCGACCCTGCAACATGGGGTGCCGCGTGCCTTCATCTGTCCGAGTGATCCGACGCGCGAAGCCGACTTCACGTCCTTTTTGATTCATCTGCACGTCGCCACCTGCGGCCATTGCGCCCATCTGCAAGCCCCAGCAGGAACCAAATGACGGGGTACCCGAGCGGTAAACTTCCCGCATCAGATCGACCTGCCGGAGAATATCGGGCGTGGCGTGATAGGCGTTGAGGGCGGATCCTGTGAGAAAAACACCATCATAGGATTCAAGACCGCCGGAGTCGGGGAGATTTGCGCCCTCATCCGCCGGAAACACCACGTCATAGATGGAGGTTGGATCAATCGTCTGCAAAACGGAACCATACGAATCCGAGTACGTTTTACCAAAGGTAGCCTGATGCCGCTCCCGCGGGCCAACCGGATTTCCTTCGACGACAAGGAATCTTAGCGCCATTTTCTGCTCCGCCTCGTTGAATCATCCATATTGGCGAGCCGTGTAACACATATTCTTTCGTATCGGAACGCGGCGCAGGCTGAAATATCTTACCAACTTCAAAACTTGTCAGGTGATAATCTGCGTGCGAATGATCCCCGCCTGAAGGGAACCCAACCGAACATGGCTGCATTTTCATCGCTGAAAGCTTCGGTAAAGGCTTTTCTGATCAACCGCCCGTATGTGCTGCTTGTGCTGACCATGTTGATGTGGAGTGCCAATGGCAATGCCGGGCGCATGGCTGTCGACCAGATTTCGCCGATGATGATCGTTTCGCTCCGCTGGTTGATCGCATCCTCCGTGCTGATTTTTTTCGCGCGTGACCAGATCAGGAATGACTGGAAGATCCTGAAGCAGCATCCGGTGATTATCGGATTTGGCGGCACTTTCGGCTTTACCGGGTTCAATGCGCTGTTCTATCTCGCCGCCCACCATACGAGTGCGGTCAATATGACGATCCTGCAGGGAGCTTTGCCAGTGTTCGTGCTTCTGGGTGCGGCGCTTGTCTATCGGCTGCCTGTCTCGCTGATGGAGTGGATGGGCGTGGGGCTGACGCTGTGCGGCGTCGGGGTTGTTGCCATTCAGGGTGATCTTTCGGCGATTGCCAAATTCTCGTTCAATATTGGCGATGGCTGGTTGATTCTTGCCTGTCTGATTTATTCCGCCTATGCGCTCGCCTTGCGGAACCGGCCAAAAGTGTCGGGCATCGGATTTTTTACCGCGCTTGCGATTGCCGCCTTCATCTCATCGCTTCCCTTGCTGATCTGGGAAAGCGCGCTGGGCGAGACACAATGGCCGACATCGGAGGGATGGCTGCTTCTGCTGTTCATCGCGCTGTTTCCCTCGCTTCTGGCACAAATCTGCTTTCTGCGTGCGGTTGACCTGATCGGCCCGGGGCGTGCGTCGATCTTCACCAATCTGGTGCCGATTTTCGGGCCTATCATTGCTGTCGGGTTGCTGGGCGAGACGTTCCATCCGTTTCACGCGGTGGCGCTGGTGCTTGTTTTACTCGGGATCGCACTGGCAGAATGGCGCAAGATCCGGCCATTGCAGGATGTGACTGCCTGAGACTGGCGAGGTGCGTTAGGTTGCCCTACAAAATTATCTTTGTAGGGCATGTTTTGTTTTAGCCGCGTGGCCAGTACCTGGATGCGGGTTCAGAACACCAGCGCTCTGGCCTGTTTGACGCCCGGCAGGCGCTGGACGCCTTGCAGGATGTGGGGCGGGGCCGCGCCATCGATCTCGACGAGGGCAATCGCCGAGCCGCCTTCCGCATCGCGCCCCAAGGCGAAGGTGGCGATGTTGACGCCGGCATTGCCGAGCAATGAGGCGAAGCGGCCGATGAAGCCCGGTTTGTCCTCGTTGGTGACATAGATCATCGACGGGCCGAATTCAGCATCGACCTTGATGCCCTTAATGTCGACGATGCGGGGCTTGCCATCGTGAAACACGGTGCCCGATACGGAGCGGCTCAGCTCGTCAGTGACGACTTCGAGCGTGATGAGGGATTCGTAATCGCCTTCCTCCTCGCGCACGGTTTCCTCGATCACGATGCCGCGCTCTTTGGCGACGACGGGGGCGGAGACGACATTGACATCCTGCAAAGCGGGGCGGAGCACGCCGGCAATGGCGGAGGCCGTGAGTGCCTTGATCTTGAGGCTGGCGACATCGCCCTGATAGGTGATGCGGATTTCTTTCAGGCCGCTATCGGTGAGCTGGCCCGCAAAGGAGCCGAGTTTCTCGGCGAGCGCGATGAAGGGGCGGAGTTTTGGGGCTTCTTCCGCCGTGATCGAGGGGAAATTCACGGCGTTCGAGATGGCGCCGCGCATCAAATAATCCGACATTTGCTCGGCGACCTGCAAGGCGACATTCTCCTGCGCCTCGGTGGTGGCGGCGCCGAGATGGGGCGTGCAGACGACATTGGGATGGCCGAACAGGATATTGGATGTTGCGGGCTCCTCGGCGAAGACATCGAAGGCGGCGCCGGCAATGTGGCCGGTATCGAGAAGGGCGCGGAGGGCGTGTTCATCGACGAGGCCGCCGCGGGCGCAATTGATGATGCGGACGCCCTTTTTGGTGCGGGCGAGCGAGTCGGCGGAGAGGATATTTTTGGTTTGCGCGGTCAGGGGCGTGTGCAGGGTGATGATGTCGGCACGGGCCAACAACTCCTCGAGCTCGACCTTTTCGACGCCGAGATCCAGCGCGCGCTCGGGCGAGAGGAAGGGATCGAAGGCGATGACGCGCATGTGCAGGCCGATGGCGCGGTCGGCGACGATGGCGCCGATATTGCCGCAGCCGATAATGCCGAGTGTTTTGGCGGTGATCTCGACGCCCATGAAGCGGTTCTTCTCCCATTTGCCGGCTTGGGTGGAGGTGTCGGCGGAGGGAATCTGGCGGGCGAGCGCGAACATCATGGCAATCGCGTGTTCGGCGGTGGTGATGGAATTGCCGAAGGGCGTGTTCATCACGATGACGCCCTTTTGCGTTGCGGCGGGAATATCGACATTGTCGACGCCGATGCCGGCGCGGCCGATGACTTTGAGGCGGGTGGCGTGCTCCAGAATTTTCGCTGTGACTTTGGTGGCGGAGCGGATCGCCAGACCGTCATAATCGCCGATGATGGCGGCGAGCTTGTCTTTGTCTTTACCGAGATCGGGCTGGAAATCGACCTCGACGCCGCGCTCCTTGAAAATGGCTACGGCTGCGGGGGAGAGGGCATCGGAAATGAGAACGCGAGGGGCCATGGGGTGAACTTTCTCTGGCAAAAACGGGAAGCGGGAAACGGGGACGGATCAGGCGGTTTTGACGAGACCAGCTTTGACGGTTTCAAAGGCCCATTCGATCCACGGCATGAGGGCTGCGACGTCGGAGGCTTCGACCGTGGCGCCGCACCAGATGCGCAAGCCGGGAGGGGCATCGCGATAGGAACCGAGATCGAGGCCGACGCCTTCTTTCTCGAGGAGGGCCGCGACATCCTTGGCGAAAGCGGCCTGAGCTTCTGGCGCGAGCGCGGTGATGGCCGGATCGATGAAGGTGAGGCAGACGCTGGTGTTGGAGCGGGTGGCAGGGTCTTTGGCGAGGAAGCCGAGGAAGGGCTTTTTTGCCACGAAATCGGCGACCGCTTTGGCGTTGGCATCGCAGCGGGCGATGAGGCCTTGGAGGCTGCCGACCGACTGCGCCCATTCGAGCGCGTCGATGTAATCTTCGACGCAGAGCATGGAGGGGGTATTGATGGTTTCGCCGGCAAAAATGCCTTCGATCAGCTTGCCGCAGGAGGTGAGGCGGAAAATCTTCGGCAGGGGCCAAGCGGGCGTATAGGTCTCGAGCCGCTCGACCGCGCGGGGCGAGAGGATCAGCATGCCGTGCGCGGCCTCGCCGCCGAGCACTTTCTGCCAGGAATAGGTGACGATATCGAGTTTCGGCCAATCGAGATCCTGCGCGAAGGCGGCGGATGTCGCATCGCAAAAGGTGAGGCCTGTACGGTCGGCCGAGATCCAGTCTGCATTCGGCACGCGTACGCCGGAGGTGGTGCCGTTCCAGGTGAAGAGGACATCGTGGGCGGGGTTGACGGCGGCGAGATCGGGCAAATCGCCATAGGGGGCGAGCATGATTCGGGCGTCTTTGAGCTTTAATTGCTTGACGGCATCATTGACCCAGCCTTCGCCGAAGCTCTCCCATGCGACACAATCGACGGGGCGCTGGCCGAGCATGGTCCACATCGCCATCTCGTAGGCGCCAGTATCGGAGGCGGGCACGATGCCGATACGGTACCCTGCGGGAACTTGCAGTATGTCGCGGGTGAGATCGATGGCGCGCTTCAAGCGGGCTTTGCCAGCCTTCGCGCGGTGCGAACGGCCCAGCGGGGCGTTTTTAAGGGCGTCAGGTGTCCAGCCGGGGCGCTTGGCGCAGGGGCCGCTCGAGAATTGCGGATTAACCGGCCGCAAGCCGGGCATTGTCTGTGTCATTTTATCTCCATCCTCACAGATGGGCGCCCCTCGTTGGGGAGGGGTGTCCCGCTACGGGAGATACGCGGGCGGAGCCGGGGCGTCAATGGGAAATGTCGGATCGGAGATAAAAAGATTCGGTATTCGTTCAGGCGGGCGCACTCACTTCGAACTGATTTTCCTTTGACGGTGCGTCGCATTCTTGATAATCTTGGCCTGTGTAGGGGTTAGATAAACGTTTTCTGATGGGTCAACAGCGGAATATCCTTGCAATGAAATCGGCACCTAATGATATTTTTGGCAAGTCCAAGTCTTTTGGGCGGGGTTTTTTTCGCGGTTTAGCGCCTCAGAACTTTTTGTTTTCTCCGATGGTTATTCAGCGTGACCCTCAATTTGATGGCAGCGTTGAGAGTGCTTGGTTAACGGTAGGTCGTGTTTTGCGTGATTCTTTTGACGTAGAAGGTGACAACCAGATTGAAAAAACCAACGCAAAAAAGACCGCCGGCAACAACAGGCACTGAGGCTGATCAGCATTCCAAAAATGGAATCGAAGGGAAGTTAGAGCGCGAGAGCGGCACTTCTCGACAGAGCGGGAAGAAACATTCGCTCTCGAGCCGTGTTCAAAAAATCGAAGTGCAACAACAGTTTTCCGGACCTTTACCTCCCCCTGGTCATCTCAGCGATTATGAAGCGATTTTGCCGGGAGCTGCCGAACGTATTCTACGAATGGCGGAAAATGCCCAAAATCATTCCGCCTATATGGACCGCTGCATTGTTGAAGCTCAAATCGACGACCAAAAGCGTGGTATGCGTTATGGGCTGGTCGTGCTTCTGTTGATCATAGCGCTGGCAACCTATTTCGGCATCAAAGAGCAAATCTGGATGGCTGGCTTGTTGCTATCAACAGCTGTCCTTGGATCGATTCCTGTATTTGTCAGAGGTCGGACGCATACCTCATAGAGGTGCTCATCGCCAATGCCTCTCACTCTGCTTGCCATGAAGGCCATTTCTCGCGCTCAATTCGAGGAGGAGGAAAGAGAAGTGATGCGGTTCATTGAAGCCGCAATCGATTGGTCGGATCTCGGTCCTACGCCGTCACACAAAGCCCAACCGCCCTTCTCATCTTGACGTGACACGCCTCACGCCACTTTGCCGCGATAGCGCTCGACTTTGATTGAGGCTGCGCGGCACGAGGGCCGTGACTTTTGCGTTAATATTACGTAACGTTATATTTTACTGTTAGATTAACGATGAGCAAGCCGCGCATGAAGCAGGTTCCATCATCAAAGCGAAACTCGGGCTTCCGAGCAAGAATGCGCGTGCGGGAATTTCGGCAGGTGCAGATGTGGGTGCCTGATCTTCGCCAACCGGCGATCATGGAACGTTATCGGCGGGCTGCTCGGGCCATTGATGCAGACGAAGGTGGAGAGGCGGAATTGTTGGGGTTTGTCGAGGAGGCAACCGACTGGTCGTTCTCTGTCGAAGTTGGAAAAATGAGTTCGACGGGCTCGAACCAAGCCATTGGCGATTTTGAAGGGCTAAACGGATCAAAAGGAAAGGGGCGGCGTGGCGGATAAGACGGAAAGGCAGGAGATCGACCGGTTTCCGGGGCTAAACAGTTTTAGCGCCCAGCGAGACTGGTTTGCTGCGAAACTTGTGAATCGCTCCCGCGAAGAATGCATCCTGCTAGCGGGCCGCGCGGCGTTGCGGACGTTGCCAATGCTGCATTCGATGCTAGACGATTTTCCCGATCAAAAAGCGCGGAACGCTCTTACAGATACAATATTTCCCTTGTTGCGTTGCAGTGTTGTTACCGTGATTGCCTCGCTGTCCTCAGCCACGGATAAAGACCTCTATCGGTCCGCAGCCATGACTGCAGTCGCCGATGTCGCCGCCCCCGACAGTGCCGCCGAACTATCCATCTACCACGCCGCAAAATCCGCCAGTATCGAACAATCGATGAACGCCTCGGCCGAAGCCGCAATGTTCGCCGCAGCGTCCTACGGAGTCGGCCCCTCCTTCGGATATGGCACTGCGTTTATTTATGATCTCGACCTGCTCAATAACCAACCTTTACGGGTCGTCGCGTGCGAGCCTCTCTGGCCCAGCATTGCCTTGGAAAATGCGCGCTGGGAACACGAATTGCGGCTCGGCACTTGGCGACGCACCGATCCGGATTTTTTCCTGCGTGAATGGTCGACGTTCTCAACAATTTTGCGCAAAGCTGGTGATGATTGGGATGTCTGGGCCGATTGGTTTGACGGGGTCTACCAAGGCAGAAAAGGTGCGGTCTACCTCTTCGGCCTTCCAACGGAGCGAGCGCTCAAGCTTTGGCAAGATGTCGCGCTGATCGACGATGATACATGGAGGGCCGGTCCGGCTGTGCTCAACGCCGAGTTTAAGCGGCTAGTTGCGGTGGCAAAGAAGGAGGTTGCAGATTCTCGCCTCACGCCGACTTCTGCGGCAAAGTTAGAAACACTTGGCACCAATAAGCCCCGAGGAACGAAGGGCACCGTATCAAAAACTTTTGCGCCAAAGACAGCGACGGGAAAAGCAATTTTTGCGAATGCTGGTAGTCTTGCGCTACACACCTACTCGCTAGTTTCAATACTCGACTCGGAAGTTGAGCGTATCAAAGAGAGTAGGCCCAATTCGGACGACGCAATCAATGAGCGCGATCAACTAATCAATAAGTTTAAAGACATCAGAAGTGATGTGCTCGGCTTTCAGGCAACATTGATCGCGTTTGCAGCTTCAGAAGTTCCTGAAAAAGAAGTCATCAAGAAAGCCGATTCAGTCCTCAAGCCATTCCGCGACTGTTGGAATGAAAAAGGAAAGGAATTCATCGAAGTAGCCAGTCGATCCGGTTTGTTCCTTGGTGCAATGGCTATCGCGCTATATTGCGGCGTTCCACCGTTGGTTGGAACACTCGTTATTGGGGCAATTTCCTCTGGCAAGCCACTCGTCGAGGTACTAAAGGCGGCCAAGGGGATATTTAAGTTAACCTGATATCAGACCAACCATAAACCGCCCGAGCCTTAACGCCGAGAGACGATCTGATGTCGTAGCCCCCTACGCCGCCGCTTGGCCCAGTGCGCTTACGACGTCATCGACGGCTTGTTCGACGATTTTTCGGTCGTCGCCTTCGGCCATGACGCGGATGACGGGTTCGGTGCCGGAGGGGCGGATGACGAGGCGGCCATGGGTGCCGAGGGCGGCTTGGGAAGCGGCGATGGCTTTGACGACGCGCTGGTCCTTGAGGGGTTGGCCGCTCTTGTAGCGGACGTTTTTGAGGATTTGCGGCAGCGGATCGAACAGATGGCAGACATCGCTGACGGGGCGCTCGAGTTTGCGGACCATGGCCAGCACTTGCAGGGCGGCGACGAGGCCGTCGCCCGTGGTGGAATAATCCGACAGGATCATGTGGCCGGATTGTTCGCCGCCGAGATTGTAGCCGTGCTCGCGCATATGTTCGAGGACGTAGCGATCGCCGACGGCGGTGCGGGCCAAAGTGAGGCCGATGCCGCCGAGATAGCGCTCGAGGCCGAGATTGGACATGATGGTGGCGACGATGCCCGGCTTGGAGAGGCGGCCATCATCCTTCCAGCTTTTGGCGATGACGGCCATGAGCTGGTCGCCATCGACGATCTGGCCCTTTTCATCGACGATGATGACGCGGTCGGCGTCGCCATCGAGCGCGATGCCGATATCGGCGCGCATTTCGCGGACCTTGCGGATGACGGCATCGGGCGCTGTGGAGCCGACATCGCGGTTGATGTTGAAGCCGTCCGGCTCGACGCCAATGGGGAAGACTTCGGCGCCGAGCTCCCACAAAGCCTCGGGGGCGACCTTGTAGGCGGCACCATTGGCGCAGTCGATCACGATGCGGAGGCCGTCGAGATCCATGGTGCGGGGCAGTGTGCGCTTGGCGAATTCGATGTAGCGGGCGTGGACGCTCTCGATGCGCTTGGCGCGGCCGAGGGAGGCGGAGGCTGCGAGACGGTCATTCAAATTGCCGTCAATGAGGGCTTCGATTTCGTGCTCGGTCTCGTCGGAGAGCTTGAAGCCATCGGGATCGAACAGCTTGATGCCGTTATCCTCATAGGCGTTGTGGGAAGCGGAAATCATGACGCCGAGATCGGCGCGCATGGAGCGCGTCAGCATGGCGACGGCGGGTGTCGGCATCGGGCCGAGCAGCAGCACATCCATGCCGACCGAGGTGAAGCCGGCGACAAGGGCCGTCTCGATCATGTAGCCGGAGAGGCGCGTATCCTTGCCGATGACGACGCGGTTGCGATGTTCGCCGCGGCGGAAGACGAGGCCCGCGGCCTGACCGACGCGGAGCGCGAGATCGGGCGTGATCACCTTGTTGGCTTTGCCGCGAACGCCATCGGTGCCGAAATATTTACGCGCCATCCCACAGCCCCTCTTCCCGCTCATATCGCACAGATTATACAGGTTTGACCCTGTATAATCTATGTCGGGAGAATATTTAGATTCCGTTTACGATAGCGGTTGAGGTTCCAGCCCGCTATCCGGTTCTTTGCGGCTCCGGCCCTTGCCCGCTGACGGTACGGCGGCGGTGGGGCGGGTTGGCGGCTGGTCGCCCGAGTCGCGCACGGGCGGATTGCCGGCGAGAAGCTCGCGGATTTCGTCGCCGCTCAGGGTTTCATATTCGAGCAGGCCCTGCGCCAGAGTTTCAAGATCGGCGGCTTTGGTTGTCAGGATGCGCATGGCTTCCTTGTAGCCGTCCTCGACCAGACGGCGGATTTCACCGTCGATCTTCTGGGCGGTGGCCTCGGAGACATTTTGCGTGCGGGCGACAGACATGCCCAAAAACACTTCTTCCTGATTTTCGCCATAGGCGACCGTGCCGAGTTCCGGCGAGAGGCCCCAGCGCGTGACCATCATGCGTGCCAAACGGGTGGCCTGTTCGATATCGGAGGAGGCACCCGAGGTCACCTTGTCGTGGCCGAAAGTGAGTTCCTCGGCGACGCGACCGCCCATCATGATGGCGAGACGCGACGTCATCTGCTCGAGGCTCATCGAGAGCTTGTCGCGCTCAGGCAGCTGCATGACCATGCCGAGGGCACGGCCGCGCGGGATGATGGTTGCCTTGTGGATCGGATCGGTGGCTTTCACGTTGAAGGCGCAAATGGCGTGGCCGGCCTCGTGATAGGCGGTGAGGCGCTTCTCGTCCTCGGTCATGACGAGGGTGCGGCGTTCCGCGCCCATCATCACCTTGTCCTTGGCGTCCTCGAATTCGCTCATCGTGACGATGCGCTTGCCACGACGGGCGGCGAGAAGGGCGGCTTCGTTGACGAGGTTCATCAGATCTGCGCCGGAGAAGCCCGGCGTGCCGCGTGCAACCGTCTTGAGATCGACATCGGGGGAGAGCGGGACCTTGCGGACATGGACTTTCAGAATGCGCTCGCGCCCGATGACATCGGGGTTCGGAACGACGATCTGGCGGTCAAACCGGCCGGGGCGCAGGAGTGCGGGATCGAGCACGTCGGGGCGGTTGGTGGCGGCAATGAGGATGATGCCTTCATTGGCCTCGAACCCGTCCATCTCGACGAGCAATTGGTTGAGCGTCTGCTCGCGCTCGTCATTACCGCCGCCAAGGCCCGCACCACGATGACGACCGACAGCGTCGATTTCGTCGATAAAGATGATGCAGGGCGCGTTCTTCTTGGCCTGTTCGAACATATCACGGACGCGGCTTGCGCCGACACCGACGAACATTTCGACAAAGTCCGAGCCGGAAATGGTGAAGAAGGGCACATTGGCTTCGCCCGCAATGGCGCGTGCCAAAAGGGTTTTACCGGTGCCGGGAGGGCCGACGAGCAAGACGCCGCGCGGAATACGGCCGCCAAGGCGCTGGAATTTCTGCGGATCGCGCAAAAATTCGACGATTTCCTCAAGGTCTTCCTTGGCTTCGTCGACACCGGCAACATCGTCGAACGTCACGCGCCCATGCGCTTCGGTGAGGAGTTTGGCTTTGGATTTGCCGAAGCCCATGGCTTTGCCGCCCGCGCCCTGCATCTGCCGAGACAGGAAGAACCATGCGGCCATGACGATGATCAAAGGCAGCCAGTTGATGAGAAGCGCGAGGTACCAAGGCATGCTGTCGGTCAACGGCTTGGCGGAGAAGTTCACGCCCTTTTCCGTGAGTTTCTGGACAAGGCCGGGATCGTTCGGCGAGTAGCTCTGGAAGAGACGGCCATCGGACAGCGAGCCGGAAATTTCCGGGCCCGAGATCATGACAGAACTGACCCTGCCGCCCTCGACTTCGGACAAGAATTGGCTGTAGCTCATTTCCTGAGCGGGATTGCGTGATCCCGGGCTCTGGAACAGCGTGACCAAGGCCAAGACCAGCAGAAAAATAATCACCCAAAGGGCAAAATTCCGGACATTCGGGCTCATGGGACCCTTAACCTTTCGGTGAAAGAAAAAACGTTAACCAGCACTTTTATATTACGTATCTATGCACGAATTTGCCGCTTGCCAAGGGAAGCATCGGAAAAGGAAGAATAAACCACAAACAAACGTTAATATCGACGCGGATTATTCCCGTTTGGTGCGTCTTGTGCTCACCTCCGGCGAGGATCATTTTCGAGTGAAAACACCAAAATACCGTTTGTTTTCAGATCGATAACATGACCAGAAAGTGTCATCCGGACGGATTGCCGCAGCGAGCGACCAGCGACAAGCCGGGCGAGCAGATTTTCGGCTTTTTCCAAAGGCGTCTCCTTTTCCGGCGTCATCCGATCGAGCGCACGGAGAATGACGCGCAAAATAATTTCTTCCGGTTCACGAAAGAGGCCGGGCGCAAACCGCAGCCGGTTCTGCTTGTCGGGAATATGATAATGAGCGAAAGCGGTTTCGGTTGCATGCGCCAATGCGATGTCGGCCCGTTTGGCGCGCGCGGCCAGTTTCCGGAGGCGATGCGTATCGAGCCCCTCCTCCGCCAATGCGGCAAACGCACTGCGCAGCCGGACACGCTCGAAGCGGGTTGACTGGTTGGAGGGATCTTCAAGCCAGCGTAGCCCATCGGCTTGTAGCGTTGCGATCAACCGCTCTTTGTCCAAGGCGAGGAACGGGCGGATCAGAGGCATGCCGGTGTTCAGGGTGACAAGCGGCATGGCGGCAAGGCCTGAAATCCCGCTTCCGGCACAGAGGCGCATCAGCACGGTCTCGGCCTGATCCTGCGCGTGATGAGCGGTGACAATGGCGCCTGCGCCGATGGTGCGCGCGTGGGTGATCAGGAGATCGTAACGGGCGGCTCTGGCACGCTCCTGAAGACGCGTTGCAGGCTTTTCTCCCGACCATGTCAGCGTGGTGTGGGGTATTCCGAAGGAGTTTGCGACGTCGTGCACATAGGCGGCTTCCTCCGTCGATCCCGCACGCAGAGCATGATCGACGGTCGCGACCGAGAGTTCGGGTGTCGTTGTGGGCGCGGATGCCCGCCATTTGGCGGCGAGGGCGAGAAGCGCCAGTGAATCGGCTCCACCGGAGACGGCAAGCACGACCTTGGAATAGGGTTGAAGGGGTGCGAAGAACGTTGCGGACTCCTCAAGCCCGATGGGCGCGGTATTATCAGACCGGCTTGGCTTCAGCACCCGCCCGCCTTCCGTTCCTGATCGGCTTTTGCAACGACACTTGCGGGAGCGTCGGGATAACGCTTCGAGAGCTCGGAGAGCGTCGCGCAGGCCTGCGGCTTCTGCCCCATGCCCATCAATGATGCGCCCAGTTGAACAAGGCTTTGCGGGGCAAGTGTGCTCTTGGGATAGACCTGAATGATCTTGAGATAGTTTTTGGCCGCTTCCGTGTATCGCTTCTGCTGATATTCGCTCTCGCCGATCATATAAGTCGCTTCGGCGGTGCGCTTATCCTCCGGCTTGGCGGCAATGAAAAGACGCAAGGCCGAAGCTGCTTTCACGAATTCGCCGCTCTTGTACAATGCTTTGCCGTTGTCGAACTCGTCGGTGACGGGTTTGGCAGGGGTTTCCGAAACAGCCGCAGTGCCATCCGTTGCAGCCAGCGCGCCTTGGGGAAGAGTGGAATTGGTCTTTGACTCCTCAGCAGCAAGATCGGGATTGGCAGCGGCAAGGAGATCGATTGGACCGCTTTGTGCGGTGTCTGCGGACTGCGCAGGCGTTTCAGGCGCTGCAGTCTGGGTGCCAAGCGGCTTCGGAGCACCCGGTGCATTCGGATCGACATTCGGATCAAAAACGTCCGCGTTCTTTTGAGATTTGGCGGGAGTTCCGGGCTGGCTGGCGGGTTTTGACGCCTCTGCGGTTTGGACGGCTGGCTTTTGTTCGGTCTGACTCAAGCGCTCTTGCAGCTTCGAATTCTGAAATTGAAGTTCTTCGATCTGGCCGGATAATTGGCGAACGAGGGCTTCAAGCCTGTTGAGGCGGAGAACCATTTCGGCTGGATCACTAGGCTGGGGCGCGTTCGTTTCCGCGACCGCTTCCTGCGCGTTAACAGGCATCGGCAGAGACACGATGAGAGTGGCCCCCATCAGGGTGAGGGCGGCTGCGCTGGCGAGAACAGAACGGCGCATGGAAGGGCAACTCCCCAAAAACATGATCATCGATGACATCTTACCGGTTCCGATATCGGAATGCGACGGCAAAAAGATGGCGGCCTATGCAAAAAGGCACCTGATTCCAGATGCCTTTTTGTCTCTCATGATCTGCGGGAAGCGTTTATCAGTTGCCGCCGCTCAAGGTCGTGACAGCACGCCTGTTCTGCGACCAGCAGGAAATGTCGTCACAGACCGCGACGGGGCGTTCCTTGCCGAAGGAGACCGTCTTCAGACGGGAGGCAGAGACGCCCTTCCCGGCGAGATAATCGCTAACGGCCTGAGCGCGGCGCGCACCGAGAGCAAAGTTGTATTCGCGGGTGCCGCGCTCGTCGGCGTGCCCTTCGATCAGAATGGCATAGCTACCATATTGCGCGAGCCACTGGGCTTGCTTGTCGAGGGTTGCGGTTGCTGTGGAGGTCAAATCTGTCGAATCAGTTTCGAAGAACACACGATCGCCGACCGAGACGACGAAATCCTGCGCACTACCCGGGGTTGCCGCGCCGCCGAGACCGCCGCCGCCTGCGCCTGCACCGCCCGCTCCATCAGCAGCCTTATCCGACGCGCAGGCCGTCAAGAATAGCAAGCCACCAAAAACCGCTACCAAACGCAACGCCCGTAATCCTGAAATCGACGCAATCATCCTGATACTCCTCAACAGTCACTAAAATCGGTTGAAGATACCCTAACCGATGATGGTTAATGGAAGGTTCCATTAACCGCGGTCATAAGGTGATTGAAACACGATAGAGATCAGGGCTCCCAAACATGGTTAACCAGCGGTTAATCCGACTCGGGTTGGTGATTTGACGCGCCAATCAATCGTCGGATTTGCTACCACCAAAGCGCGCGAAGACGGATTCGAGATTGATATCGGACTTCTTCTTCAACTCGTCAATTGACGGAACTGCCAACTCATCACCCGAGGTTTCACGCGCGGTTGTGACTTGAGCAGGAAGAAGGGTCTGGCCCGCCTCCTCGACAACAACAGGGCGATCCTTAGCCGCGCGGCTGACTTCAAAATCAAGATCCACCTGCGAGCAAAGCCCGAGGGTGACGGGATCCATCGGCACGAGAGTCGCCGCGTTCCAGTGGGAACGGTCGCGAACCTGCTGGATCGTCGTTTTCGTGGTGCCGACAAGCCGCATGATCGGCGCATCTTTCAGCTCGGGATGGTTGCGCAGCAGCCAAAGAATAGCATTAGGACGATCCTGACGGCGGGAGAGCGGCGTATATCGTGGACCCTTGCGGCGCTTCTGCTCCGGAAGACGGACATTGGAAACGGCAAGTTTCATCCGGTAATCTTCGTCGGCTTCGGCCTTCTCGATTTCGCTCCGAACCAACTGGCCTGAAACCATCGGATCCTGGCCCTTGATGCCGGCAGCAACTTCGCCATCGGCGATGCCTTTGACCTCGAGCGGATGGAGATGACAAAAATCTGCAACCTGATCGAAGGTCAGGCTTGTATTATCGATCAACCAAACAGCCGTAGCCTTGGGCATCAATGGACCGGCGCTCATTTGTCATTCTCCTCACAAGACGCATCAATCAAGGCTTGAGCGCAACAGTCCGGATCCGCTGAAACCGGATTTTCCAGCTCCAGCCCCGACAGCGCTACAAAACCCGGGGAATGAAGCTGATATAGTGCCGAAGCGTCCACAAGGCAATGAGAAGTTACAGCGATCACACGGAAAGAATGATTTTACCGGTATGTTGGCCTGATTCCATCAAGGCATGGGCTTTTGCTGCCTCGGCCAGCGGGAAAACGGCATGAATAATGGGGCGGCATTCACCGCGTTGCAAAAGCGGCCAGACATGGAGGGCCAATTGATCGGCAATTGCTGCTTTTTCAACGGCGGATCTCGGGCGCAGAGTTGATCCGGTATGGGTCAACCGCTTCATCATGAGGGGTCTGAAATCGATTTCCGCCTTCGCGCCGCCCTGAAACGCGATTTGTACAATCCTACCATCCCGCGCGGCGGCATCATAATTGCGGGCGATGTAATCGCCGCCGACCATATCGAGAATGACATCGGCGCCACACCCTTCGGTTGCCGTCTTTGTGGCAGCGACAAAATCGGTCGTGCGGTAATTGATTGCGATATCGGCTCCTATTTTGAGACACATTGCGCATTTTTGATCGCTTCCCGCAGTGACGATGACTTTTGCACCAAGGGCTTTTGCCAACATGATCGCCGTGGTGCCGATGCCCGACGTACCGCCATGAACAAGGAGCGTTTCACCCGCTTTAAGCGCACCGCGTTCGAACACATTTGTCCAGACGGTAAAAAACGTCTCGGGAATGCCGGCAGCTTCCGTCAAAGAGAGGCCATCGGGGACAGGAAGGGCGTTCGTCTCGTGAACGACGCAATATTCGGCATAGCCACCACCCGGCACGAGGGCGCAGATTTTGTCGCCCAGTTTGAATCGGGAAGCGTCAGGACCCATTGCAATAACTTCTCCGGCGATTTCGAGGCCGGGTATATCGGATGCGCCGGGCGGAGGCGGATAAGCCCCCTGCCGCTGCAGGACATCGGGACGGTTAATGCCCGCTGCCGCAACACGCACGAGAATTTCCCCCGCGCGCGGTTGGGGCAGCGGCCTGATTTCAGGAACCAGAACATCAGGCCCACCGGGTTCCCGAATGGCAATGGCTGTCATGGACTCGGGGAGCGAATTGGTCATGAGAGTTTCCCTGATGATCTGGTCTTGAGTGCGGAACAACGGCGTGGTTAAGATAGTAGCTCAGAGTGGATAACACGGGCAAACGCGATGTCGATCAATCCTTTTTCTGACGACCTGCCAATTCAGAAGCCATCGGCCCATCAAATCGGCCAAGAAATGGCAGATATTTCGATTCATGAGATCGAAGAGAGAATTGGCCTTTTAAGGCAGGAAATTGAACGGTTGGGTGAAATTCTCGTGCGTAAACAGGCAGCGAAGGATGCTGCGGCAAGTGCTTTCAAGATTTAAGCCTTTAAGTTGACGCGCGCCGTTAATGAAGAATTCAGGTTTATGAAGCGTTAGCAATTTTTGTCGCGTAGAATGCAATCAAGAGGTAAGAATTATTTACAGGATTTGAGATGGATCGTGCTTTGTCGAGGATCAACGGACCTGATCAGGATGCTATTGCATTCGGGCGGGAATATGTTTCGTCCGAAGCGTTCAGGTCTTTGTTTCGCGATGGCATGAACCTGATCGAAGAGGCGTCCGTCTATCTCGACGGCGAGGGACGGCAGGAAGCGCGGCATTTACCGCGGCTTGAGGCGCTCAGCTACGCAAATGAGAGCATGCGGTTAACAACGCGCCTGATGCAACTGGCCTCGTGGCTTTTGCTGCATAGATCACTTGCCGACGGCGAAATCAGTGCAGAGGAACTTAACCGCCAACGAGCGAAGATCCGGATGGTACCAAGTGATGTATCGGGGGCAGAGGAAACTCGCGACCAGATGCCTGTAAAAATGCGTGAGTTGATCCAATTATCATTCAGGCTCCAGTCCCGCATCATGCATCTCGACTCTGTCATGGATCAACAACCGGAAAAACGTTCGTCAGCGGGACGCAATGCTGTTGCCTTACAACAGATGCTTCTATCGTCAGCCTTCGAAAGCACAAAAAACTCATAAAAAAACCCCGGCAAAGCCGGGGGTTGATCTTTTCGAAGATCGAAAGCGCTGCTTACTTCTTGGAACCGACGCCAAAGCCTTCGAAACGCTTGTTGAAGCGTGATACGCGCCCACCACGATCCATCATTTGCTGCTGACCGCCTGTCCAAGCTGGATGCGACAAGGGGTCGATATCGAGTTGCATGGTGTCTCCGTCCTTGCCATAGGTAGAACGGGTATGAAATTCTGTGCCGTCAGTCATGACAACTTTGATCGTGTGGTAATCGGGATGAATATCAGACTTCATTTTATTTTCCTTTCGCAGGCGCGTCAGATATGCGCCACCAGCGTTTGTGTCTCGTTGTTGAGGACGCTATAGCGCAGGCAGTGTCAGTGTACAAGTCAGAAGCCCCTGAAATCAGAGCCCATCAAAGCTAATCATGAACATAGATGCCCCCAACACCCGATCAGAACACCAGCAGCGAAACTCTCTCGCCTCTTTGAAACCGCTTTTGCCGTTTGTTCTGAGCTATAAGGGCAGGATTGCAGCGGCTTTTGTTGCACTGGTTGTGGCCTCAAGCGCAACACTTGTTATTCCTGTTGCGGTTCGCCGCGTGATCGATTTCGGATTTTCCGATGAACGAACGGGCATGATTGACACCTATTTCGGGGTGATGATCCTCGTCGTTGCCGTTTTGGCACTGGCAAGTGCCAGCCGTTATTATCTGGTGATGACTTTGGGTGAGCGGGTCGTATCGGATATCAGAACGCGTGTCTTCAGCCATTTGACGCAACTTGACCCTGGGTTCTACGATTCCGTTAAATCGGGTGAGATCGTCTCTCGGCTAGGGTCCGATACAACGCAAATCAAGGCTGCATTTGGCTCAAGCGCCTCGATTGCGCTTAGAAATGCCGTTTTGTTTTTCGGAGCCGGTGCGTTGATGGTGTATACGAGCCCACGACTTTCGGGGATGGTTGCGCTTGTGATCCCTTTGATTGTGCTTCCCTTGGTGGCTTTCGGGCGTTCCGTCCAGAGGAGGACGCGCGAGGCGCAGGACCGACTGGCGGACACGTCGGCCTTTGCGACCGAAGCAATAGGCGCGATGCGCGTGATGCAGGCCTTCAGCGCTGAAAAACTGACGATTGCGCGCTTTAGCCGAACGGTTGAGCAGGCATTCAGCTCGGCGCTTTCAGCGACAAGATCGCGCGCGATTTTAACGGGCTTTGCCGTTTTCATGATCTTTGCCAGCGTCACGGGAGTGCTCTGGTATGGCGCTCAGGATGTACTCGCCGGAAAGATCACGGCAGGAACGCTCTCGCAGTTTCTGCTCTATGCCGTGTTTGCGGCGGGTGCGCTCGTTGAATTGTCGCAAGTGTGGGGCGAAATCAACGCTGCTGCGGGGGCTGCGGGGCGTTTGGCCGATATTCTGGCGGTAGAGCCGAAGATCAAAGCGCCTGCCAATCCTACCCCCCTCCCCGAGCCTGCTTTGGGTAAACTCGCTTTTGACCATGTTTCCTTTGCCTACCCGATGCGGCCGGACGAGTTGATCCTCGAGGATCTGAACTTCTCGATTGCGAAAGGCGAGCGGGTGGCGCTGGTCGGGCCATCGGGCGCGGGGAAGAGCACGATTATCCAGCTATTGCTGCGCTTTTATGACCCGCAAGCGGGTGCCATCCGAATCGATGGTGTAAACCTGTCGGAGGCCGCGCCCGAGGCCTTCAGGAGCCGTATTGCGCTGGTGCCACAGGATGTCATCGTGTTCGATGGAACGATTGCCGAGAATATCCGGTATGGCCGCCCGGACGCTACCGACGCAGAGATTCTGAAGGCGGCGGAACTCGCGGCGCTAGATGGCTTTGTGAGCGCGTGGAAGGACGGGTACGAGACCAAGATCGGCGAGCGCGGCGTGACGCTTTCGGGCGGGCAGAGACAACGTCTCTCGATTGCGCGCGCCATTCTCAAGGATGCGCCCATTCTGCTACTCGACGAGGCGACTTCGGCGCTGGATGCAGAAAGCGAAACGCTTGTACAGGCGGCTTTCGACCGCTTTATGGAAGGGCGGACGACGCTCGTGATTGCACACCGACTGGCGACTGTTTTGCGGGCGGACAGGATCCTCGTTCTCGACAAGGGCCGGATTGTCGAAGAAGGTACGCATGTGTCGCTCGTGGCACTTGGCGGGCTCTATGCGAGACTGGCCGAGTTGCAATTTGGCAGCGACGGCAAGGGGCACTGACCGGAGGATTACCGGTCGGTGAGTTTCAACTCGATGCGGCGGTTGCGGCGGAAGGCCTCGTCGGTATCACCAAGCTCGATGGGCTGGAATTCACCGAAGCCGGCTGCCATAAGCCGTTGTGGCGCGACACCCTTTGAGACGAGATATTGAACAACCGAGATGGCGCGGCTGGCGGAAAGCTCCCAATTCGACTTGATCAGGCCCGAACCGCTGAAGGGGCGCTTGTCAGTATGTCCGTCAACGCGGAGAATCCATGGCAGGTCCGGCGGGATCTCAGCATCAAGTTGTTGAAGCGCTGTGGCGAGCTTGTCGAGTTCGCTTTTGCCCGTCGGGCTGACGACGGCGGAGCCCGGATCGAAAAAGACTTCCGACTGGAATACGAAGCGGTCTCCGGCGACGCGGATATCGGAACGATTGCTCAGGATTTGACGCAACCGACCGAAGAATTCCGAGCGATAGCGGGCAAGTTCCTGTACTTTCTGGGCAAGGGCGACATTGAGACGCGAGCCGAGATCGGCGATGCGTGCCTGACTTTCGCGATCCCGCGATTCGGACGCGTTCAGTGCGTCTTCCAAGGCGGCAAGCTGACGGCGAAGGGCGGCGATCTGCTGGTTGAGCGCATCGACCTGTGCCATGGCGCGGG
Organism: Alsobacter soli; assembly: GCA_945883115.1. Taxonomy (GTDB): domain Bacteria; phylum Pseudomonadota; class Alphaproteobacteria; order Rhizobiales; family Beijerinckiaceae; genus CAIUPE01. The sequence goes on along the minus strand of CAMCXA010000016.1, from coordinate 6,126 downwards.
TTGAAATATCACGCTGGGCATCGAGATCGCGGTTAAGGGCTTTGACCTGACCATCGGCATCCGCAGCTGTCGCGCTTTGGCCGGAAGCGAGAGCAGACAGACGCTCGCGTTCGTTTTGTGCCGCAACAAGATTATCTTGCAAAAGAGCCAGATTGCTTTCGAGGTTTTTCTTGTTGATGCGCTCAAGGGCCAAAAGGTCGGTGAGTTCGGAAATCTGCGAGTTCAACTTATCGAGTGCCGCATCCTTGTCCGTTACCTGCTGGCTCAGGAAGAACTGCGCGACCATGAATACGGTGAGCAGGAAAACAATGGCAAGCACGAGGGTGGACAGAGCATCGACAAAGCCCGGCCAATAATCAATCTCGCGTTGGTGACGCCGTGACCGGGCCAATGTCAGAGTGTCCTGTTGTCAGGCGGAACCAGACGCTCAAGAACGGATTTGAGTTCCTGCTCACGCGCGGCCTGCGCCTCGACCCAATCTCGGATCAATTGCTGCTCCGACCGCATATGCTGCACGAGTGCCTGTATTCCTTCGGCGAGATTGCTCATCGCGGCGATATTCGAGCCTTCATCCGTGCGCTCGGAAACCGCTAGCGTGAGGCGATCAATCGCGGCGTTCATATCGGGCATAACGAATTGCGAAAGATCGGTCGTGATTTGAGGCGTCGAGACGAGCCCGGACAACCAATCTTCCAACTCGCTATAAAAGCGGTTCTGGGCTTGTGACGTCTGGAGATCGAGAAAGCCGAGGATCAGCGATCCTGCCAGACCGAAAAGCGAGGACGAAAAGGAAATGCCCATACCGCCCAAAGGTGCTGCAAGACCCGCTTTGAGCTCTTCGAACATCAAGGCGGCGTCGGAACCGGCTTTCATCGACTGGATAACCTTGCCGACCGACCCAACCGTCTCGAGAAGGCCCCAGAACGTTCCGAGAAGCCCGAGAAAGACCAGAAGAGCGGTGAGATAGCGGCCTGTATCGCGGGCCTCGTCAAGGCGTGCCCCGACAGAGTCGAGCAAGGAGCGCAAAGTCAGTGGTGACAAGGCTTCCCGCTTATAGCGGCCTGCAAGAATACGCGCCATTGGCAGGAGAAGAACAGGCTGGCGTTCGATGACGATACCGGAATCGCTCTCAAGGAACGCATTCGCCCACTGGATTTCCCGGAAGAGGCGGAAGACTTTCATGAAAGCGAAGACGATACCCATGCCGAGAACGCCGATAATCAAGGCATTGAGCGGCGGATTGGCGTTAAAGGCCTGAATGATGGCGCGGTAGAGAATAAACGTCAGAAAAGCGCCCAAGATGATGAAAACCATCATCCGGACAATAAAAATCCAGGGCCTCGTCAAGGGTTGGGAGGAAAAATCTCTTGCCATGGCACCTCGTCTCGATCTCAGCGCATGATCCCTTGAAGAGGCAATCAGATCAAGGGCCACGCGCTTCAGTTCTGAAAAGAATTTGTCACGCAACACTTACTCAACCTTAATTTTACGCGATCCGGACCCAACGATGTCTCAGGACGAACTCTGGGCAGATTTCAGAATCTTGACCAAGGAAGAATGAACCGTCTCATTGCCGCATGCAATCGAAGATGCGGACAAGCTGTAATCCTTGCCGTGAATATCTGTGATGAAACCACCTGCCTCGCGCACAAGAATGATGCCAGCGGCAACATCCCATGAACTCAACCCGCTTTCCCAAAAGCCGTCGAGGCGTCCGGCGGACACATAGGCAAGGTCAAGCGCGGCAGACCCCATGCGGCGGACGCTCGCGGAGTTCAGCGTAACAGCCGACAATTCCGCAAGATAGGCCGGCAGGGTGCGCTTGGCGGATGCGGGAAGGCCGGTGCCGAACACGCAATCGGCCATATCGATGCGGCCGGAGACGCGCAGGCGGCGATTATTGACGTAAGCGCCCTTGCCCTTCTCGGCGATGAACAATTCATCCTTGATCGGATCATAAACGACACCGGCAATGATCGCGCCGTCCTTTTCAAGACCAAGCGAGATCGAGAAATGCGGGATGCCATGGAGAAAGTTAAGTGTGCCGTCGAGCGGATCAATGTGCCAGCGATGGGTCGGATCCTTGCCTTCGAGGATACCGCCCTCCTCCATGACGAAGCTGAATTCAGGGCGCGCCTTTTGCAGCGATTCACGAATGATCGCCTCGGCCTTGTGATCAGCGGCGGAGACAAAGTCGCCGGGGCCCTTGCGGGACACCTGCAGGTTTTCGACTTCGCCAAAATCGCGACGGAGACCGCGGGCCGCTTTCATGACGGCGTCGACCATGACGGTCATCAGGGGCGTACGGATCATAAAAAGGCCTCACACGAAAAGAGTACAGAAATCGGACGGACGCAAAGGGACGCCGTCCATGTGTCCTTATACACGGAATACGACAGAACAATGCCCATCAAGGTGCTTTCACCGCTTTGATGATCGCCATCGCCTGACGGACGGCTTCTGCCGGGCCTTCGGGATGGTTGAACACGGCTTCGCCAAGCGCGATGAATTCGGCGCCAGTTGCGGCGAGAGGCTCAAGTGCAGCGAAATTGGGCGCATAGACGATGCACGGCGTGTTGAAGAGCTCGGCCCACCATGCGGCGCGCTCGATCGTATCTTCGAGCGGCGGGACGTAGCCGTCGGGCTTGGGTTCGCCGAACATGATGTAATCAACACCCGCCTCGGCGGTCTCCATAGCGATATGGCGCGAGGTGATGCCACCCGTGCCGACATTACGCTCCTGCGGATGCAGGGCGGACACGACCTCCCCGACATTGGCAGGGGACGACAAATGCACACCATCGGCACCCGAGCGTACAACCAGATCTGCGTGACCAGCCAGCATCAGAGCGGCTTCACCGGCGTGAACAGCCGGAACAATCTCTTTGACGAGATTGATCAGACCGCGTTCGTCGCGGGCGGGAAGCGGCAGAATGACGACATCAATCCGCTCGGCGGCGAGAGCTGCCTGCAAAGGTGGCAGGATCTCGGCGGCAGTTTCCGCGAGGGGCGCGATCAGGACGAGACGGGTATATTCACTCACGCGACAGAACCGAATTTTGGATCAAGCTTGCCCTCGGCATAGGCTTTAGCCATGGCGGCGACAGAATGAACGGTTTTGATCTTGGACGCCTGACCATTGGTGCCGAATTCCTCGAAGCGCTGTTTGCAGAGTTTCGTCATCGCATCCATGGCAGGCTTTAAATATTTGCGGGGATCAAACTCGGCCTTGTTGGTCATGAACACTTTACGGATCGCGCCTGTTATCGCCATGCGGTTATCCGTATCGATATTGATCTTGCGGACGCCATGCTTGATACCGCGCTGGATCTCCTCGACCGGCACACCCCATGTCTGGGGCATTTCACCGCCATATTGGTTGATGATGTCCTGCAAATCCTGCGGAACCGAGGACGAGCCGTGCATGACGAGGTGGGTGTTCGGCAGACGGCGGTGGATCTCCTCGATGATGTGCATAGCGAGGATATTGCCATCCGGCTTGCGGCTGAATTTGTAAGCGCCGTGCGAGGTGCCCATCGCTATGGCGAGCGCATCGACCTTGGTCGCGCGAACGAAATCGACTGCCTGGGCGGGATCGGTCAGAAGCTGGTCATGGGATAAAGCGCCCTCGGCGCCGTGGCCATCCTCCGCCTCGCCGGTGCCGCTTTCGAGCGAGCCGAGCACGCCGAGTTCACCCTCGACCGAGACGCCACCCCAATGGGCCATTTCGACGACGGCTTTGGTGATACGGACGTTATACTCATAATCGGCGGGTGTCTTGCCGTCGGCCTTCAAGGAGCCATCCATCATCACGGAGGTGAAGTTGGACTGGATCGCCGTCATGCAGGTGGCTTCGCTATTGCCGTGGTCGAGATGGACGCAAACGGGGATCTGCGGGTAAATCTCGGTGACGGCATCCATCATATGGCGGAGCATAATGTCATTGGCGTATTGGCGGGCGCCGCGGGAGGCCTGAATGATGACGGGAGAGTCCGTCGCTTCGGCGGCAACCATGATGGCGAGTGCCTGTTCCATATTGTTGATGTTGAAGGCAGGAACGCCATAGCTGTGTTCGGCTGCGTGATCGAGCAATTGTCTCAACGTGATGCGCGCCATGTATTTGATCTCCGAAAAAGCTTGAGTGACTGGAATTACCGCATAGGCCGGAAAACGCAACTACGGACGGTCAAGAAAAACACCGGGGCGGTGGCGAAAAGGTTCCAGACCCTACAATTAAGACGATACAGCTTAGCTTGTGGTTGCGTCATACGCATTCATACGTGTGGGATGTTTGAACGCTAGGCACTGAATTCAGTGATGCCATCTCGCACACAATCAGCCTTTTCTGACACGCAATGCGTCGACCCCCGGGAGCGGCTTGCCCTCCAGCCATTCCAGAAACGCGCCCCCGGCAGTGGAAACGTAGGTGAAATCATCGGCTACGCCCGCATGGTTCAATGCGGAAACGGTGTCGCCGCCGCCCGCGACCGACAGGAGCTTGCCGGCTTTGGTGAGGTGAGCGGCTTCACGCGCAACCGCGTTGGTACCGGCATCGAAAGGCTCCAACTCGAAGGCGCCGAACGGGCCGTTCCAGACGAGTGTTTTGGCGGTGGCGAGTTTGGCCGCGACCGTTTTGACCGAGGCGGCGCCAATATCGAGCATCATATCCGCTTCGCCGACCTGATCGACCGAGACGGTTCTGGACGGGGCATGGGCTTTGAATTCGGAGGCGACAACGGCATCGACCGGCAGCACGATTTCACACCCCGAGGCTTTCGCGGTAGCGAGGACGGAACGGGCGGTATCGAGCAGATCATGCTCGCAGAGCGATTTGCCGACGGCCTTGCCCTGAGCAGCGAGAAACGTGTTTGCCATGCCGCCGCCAATGACGAGAATATCAACTTTTTTGACGAGATTGCCGAGCAATTCGAGCTTCGAGGAGACTTTCGCGCCGCCGACAACGGCGAGAACCGGGTGCTCCGGTGTCTCGAGTGCTTTGGAGAGCGCCTCGATCTCGGCCTGCATCGTGCGGCCAGCATAGGCTGGAAGGACGCGGGCCAAGCCTTCGGTTGACGCGTGGGCGCGGTGGGCGGCGGAGAAGGCATCATTCACATAGATATCGCCATTCGCGGCGAGGGCAGCGACGAAAGCGGGGTCGTTCTTCTCTTCTTCAGGGTGGAAGCGGGTGTTTTCGAGGCAGAGAACATCGCCATTTTTCATCGCATCGACCGCAGCCTTTGCGACCGGGCCGGTGCATTCAGCAGCGAAGGCAACAGGGCGGCCAAGACGGAGCGCCACTTCGGCGGCGACCGGCTTCAAAGACTGAGTCGGGTCAACACCCTTGGGACGCCCGAAATGGGCGAGCAGGACTACCTTGCCGCCCTTGTCCGAAATCTCGCGCAGTGTCGGCAGGATGCGATCAATGCGGGTGGTGTCTGAGACGACGCCATTCTCCATCGGGACGTTGAGATCGACGCGGACAAGCACGCGCTTGCCGGAGACGGAGGCATGATCGAGGGTGTTGAACGCGGTCATGGCGTTTTTCTCCTCAGATCAGCTTGCCCATGGCAACGGCCGTGTCGGACATGCGGTTCGAGAAGCCCCATTCATTATCGTACCATGTCAGGATCGAAACAAAAGTACCTTCCATGACCTTTGTCTGGTCCATGTGGAAGATGGAGGAATGCGGATCATGGTTGAAATCGATCGAGACATTGGCGGCGGTGGTGTAGCCGAGAATGCCTTTGAGACGACCATCTGCGGCGGCTTTGATGGCGGCGTTGATCTCTTCCTTGGTGGTGGAGCGCTTGGCGATGAATTTCAGATCGACGACGGAGACGTTTGGTGTCGGGACGCGGATGGCGGCGCCGTCGAGCTTGCCATTGAGTTCGGGCAGGACGAGACCTACGGCCTTCGCGGCACCGGTCGAGGTCGGGATCATGGAGAGTGCTGCGGCGCGACCGCGGTAGAGATCCTTGTGCATGGTATCGAGGGTCGGTTGATCACCCGTGTAGGAGTGGATCGTTGTCATCATGCCGCGCTCAATGCCGACGAATTCGTGGAGAACCTGCGCAACGGGCGAAAGGCAATTGGTGGTGCAAGACGCATTCGAGACGACGAGATGGT
>CAMCXA010000015.1 GCA_945883115.1 Alsobacter soli | reverse complement strand
GCCATTTTTCAAAGTAACGGTAATACGGGCTTTCATGGGAGGCTCGATTCGCAAAACAGGTCATAAAATCGTTAGACGGCGTGAGCCGCCGGTGCAAGGCGCGGAACGCCTCAACTGCGGTAATCGCCGTTGATCTCGACATATTCTTTTGTGAGGTCGCAGGTCCAGACCGTGAACTGGCCTTTCCCTAAGCCAATATCAACGGTGATGGCGATATTCTGGCCCTTCATATAGGCGGAGACTGTTTCCTCGCTATAAGACGGGTCACGCATTCCGTTGGCGGCCACGCGGTATTCGCCGAAGAAAATGGCGATACGGTCGCGATCGGCGGGTTCACCCGCTTTGCCGATGGCGGCAACGATGCGGCCCCAATTGGCATCTTCGCCGGCGATTGCGGTTTTGACCAGCGGTGAGTCGGCGATGGATTTGGCGATTTTCTTGGCGGAGGCGGAATTCGTCGCACCTTTGACGTTGATTGAAACGAAATGCCGCGCGCCTTCGCCATCGCGGACAACCTGATGGGCAAGATCAAGGATCAATCGGTCAAGCGCCTTGCGGAACCCTGTCAGACGCCGGTCAGAAGGCGAGGTGATCCTCGGTGCGCCTCTTTTAGCTGCCATGCCCGTTGCGCAGAGGATCAGCGTATCCGAGGTCGAGGTGTCGCTATCGACCGTGATTGCATTGAAGGATGTTTTGACCGAGCGCGAAAGCAGCGCCTGAAGCACCGGTGCGTCGATGGCGGCATCGGTGAAGACGAAGGACAGCATGGTCGCCATGTCGGGCGCGATCATGCCTGCTCCCTTGGCAATGCCGTTAATGGTGACGGAGACGCCGTCAATGGTCGCTGTTGCGGTGGCACCCTTTGGATAGGTGTCGGTCGTCATGATGGCCTTGGCAGCGTCGATCCATGGCTCGCCTGCGGCGCGGCGGACGCAATCGGGCAGAACCGGATCGAATTTGCGGGCGTCGAGCGGTTCGCCGATCACACCGGTCGAGGCGAGAAGGATTTCATCGGGTTTGCAACCGAGCGCCTTGGCTGCTTGCCCGGCGGTGTGGCGCGTCGACTCGGCGCCGATTTTTCCAGTGAAGGCATTGGCATTGCCGGAATTGACAATGAGGCCCCGAATTGATCCGCCTTTGAGGGCATTCCGGCACCAATCGACGGGCGCCGAAGGGCATTTCGATCGCGTAAAAACGCCTGCCGCTTGGGTTCCCGCAGGCATGGCAACGAGGAGGACATCGGTCCGGCCCTTGTAGCGAATGCCTGCTTCAGCCGTCGCAAAGGTGACGCCTTCCACAGCGGGAAGCGTCGGGAAAGCTGAAGGGGCAAGAGGAGACACGGTACTGGCCATGGCCCTGAACTCCGATTGGCGGACCGGTGAAGGCTGGGCCTCTCCGGTCCGGCGGATGGTTATTGTGCGGGCGTATCGACCCGTTCGATCTTGGCCTTTGCGCGCAACGCCATGACGGCTTCCTGCTGGGTCTTCCGGATCAGATATTGTTCGATCTGACCTTTGACCTCATCGAAGCCCGGGACGGGACGTTCGCGAATATCCTCGACCTTGATGACGTGGAAGCCGAACTGGCTTTTGACGGGATCGGAAACGTCGCCGACTTTCATAGCAAAAGCGGCGGTCGAGAATTCGGGAACCATTCTTTCCTTGGTGAAATACCCAAGATCGCCACCTTCCGCGCCCGAACCCGGATCCTTGGAGACTTCGCCGGCAACCTTGGCAAAATCTTCGCCAGCCTTGAGGCGGGTGACGACAGCCTTCGCCGCGTCTTCTGTTTCGACGAGGATGTGACGGGCGCGAATTTCCGGCTCCGGCTTCATTTGCTTGACTGATTCGTCATAGAGTGCGCGCATGCTGGCTTCCGTCACCAATTTACGGGCTTCGACGGCCAGATATTCTTCCAAAAGCACCTTATCGTTCCGGTAGGCCATACGACGCTTGAAGTCCGCACTCTCGTCGAGCTTGGCTTCACGAGCGGCTTTTGAGGCAAGTCGCAAATCGGCGAGATAGGCGATGTAGTAATCGCGGCGCTTTTCTTCCGGCATTTGCTGCACGGCTTCGGCCAAATCTTCGGCCGCGACGGCGATATCCTGTTCGGTGATTTCCATGCCGTCAACTTTTGCGACCACGGTATCGGCGGCGAATGCAAGCGGCGTGAACACCAGGAAGGAAAGGGACAAAGCACTCAATACTGCAACCGGCGTTGTGCGAATAAATGAGAAGCGGCGCATGAAAGAACCTTTTCGAAAAATGATTGCCATCTGCGCACTACTGATTGATACAGACGCGGAAGGCAAGAGCTTCGAGAGCGCACTTTGAATTTTCCTTCGAAGTGCTTATTTAGAGGGTATCAAAATTTGGATTTGGGATGGCAGCACACTTTGCTGCGATGAAAGGTCTGCGATGTTCGGCGCACTAGCCAAGAAAATTTTCGGTTCGGCCAATGATCGCCGGCTCAAGACATTTGCTCCAAAGGTTCAGGCGATCAACGCGCTTGAGGCGGAAGTCTCGGCGTTGAGCGATGAGGCTTTGAAAGCACGCACGGTGGAGTTTCGCGCGCAACTTGCGGCCGGGCGATCACTCGATGATTTGCTCGTTCCGGCCTTTGCGACGGTGCGGGAAGCCGCCAAGAGAACACTCGGGCAGCGCCATTTCGATGTGCAGCTGATTGGCGGCATGGTGCTGCACGAAGGCTCGATCGCGGAAATGAAGACGGGCGAGGGCAAGACGCTTGTCGCAACCTTGCCGACCTATCTGAACGCGTTGGCGGGCAAGGGCGTGCACGTTGTCACGGTGAACGACTATCTTGCGCGGCGCGACTCGGAGTGGATGGGCCAGATTTACCGTTTTCTCGGGCTCTCCGTCGGGGTGATCGTGCATGGTCTGGATGATCGCCAGCGGGCGGAAGCCTATGCCGCCGACATCACCTATGGCACGAACAATGAATTCGGCTTTGATTATCTGCGCGACAATATGAAGTATGAACTCGCGCAGATGGCACAGCGCGGGCATTATTTCGCGATTGTCGACGAAGTTGACTCGATCCTTGTCGACGAAGCGCGCACACCACTGATCATATCCGGGCCGCTCGATGACCGCTCGGAACTTTACAACGCGATTGACGGGTTGCTGCCGCGTCTCGCGCCCGAACATTTTGACCTTGATGAAAAACAGCGCTCCGTGTCGCTGACTGAAGCCGGCAATGTGAAGATCGAGGAATTGCTGGCGGAGGCAAATCTTCTGAAAGAGGGAAGCCTCTATGATGCGGCCAATGCCACGCTCGTGCATCACGTCAATCAGGCGTTGCGCGCGCACAAGCTGTTCCAGCGGGATAAGGATTACATCGTCAGCAACAATGAAGTGGTGATTATTGACGAGTTTACCGGCCGTATGATGCCGGGACGGCGTTATTCCGAAGGCTTGCACCAGGCGCTCGAAGCGAAAGAGCATGTGCAGGTGCAACCGGAGAACCAGACGCTCGCTTCCATCACGTTCCAGAATTATTTCCGGCTTTATGCAAAGCTTGCCGGCATGACAGGAACGGCTGCGACCGAAGCCGACGAATTCATGGATATTTACAAGCTCGACGTGGTCGAGATTCCGACCAATGTGACAGTCGCGCGGCTTGATGAGGATGATGAGGTCTACCGGACCGCGCCGGAAAAATATCGCGCCATTGTTCGCGAGATCGAATCGGCGAGCCAGAAGGGGCAGGCACTGCTGGTGGGCACGACGTCGATCGAGAAATCGGAATATCTGGCCGATTTTCTTGTCAAGGAAGGCTATACGCTGATTGATTTTGCCGATCCGAAGGCGTTGCTGCCGCTTTATGCGTCGGCGCGGTCGGGGAAGCCGTCAAAGACGTTCGCGGTGTTGAATGCACGTTTCCATGAGCAGGAGGCGTTTATCGTCGCACAGGCCGGTGTGCCCGGCGCAATTACGATTGCAACGAATATGGCAGGGCGCGGCACCGATATCCAGCTGGGCGGCAATGCCGATATGCGCATCCGCCACGAATTGGTTGATGTGACGGATCCCGCAGAACGCGCGGTGGCCGAGGCGAAGATCCGTGCGGAAGTGGCGGAGCTCAAGCAATTGGCGCTGGCGGCAGGCGGGCTTTATGTTGTGGGCACCGAGCGGCATGAAAGCCGCCGGATCGATAACCAGCTGCGTGGGCGTTCCGGCCGGCAGGGGGATCCGGGGCAATCGAAATTCTTCCTGTCTTTGCAAGACGATCTGATGCGGATTTTCGGCTCCGACCGGATGGACGGCATGCTGCAGAAGCTGGGTCTGAAGGAAGACGAGGCGATTATTCATCCGTGGATCAACAAGGCAATCGAGAAGGCGCAGCAAAAGGTCGAGGCGCGCAATTTCGACATGCGGAAGAATATTCTGAAATATGATGATGTGATGAATGACCAGCGCAAGGTCATTTTCGAACAGCGTCGTGAATTCATGGCGGAAGAGAGCGTCAGGCCGATCATCGATGAAATGCGGCATGGCGTGATCGACGATCTGATTGCCACGCATATTCCCGAAGGAGCCTATCCCGAGCAATGGGATATCGAGGGATTGGCGATTGAGTCAGGCAAGGCGCTCGGGTTCAGTGCGCCTGCGGCAGACTGGGCGAAGGAAGAAGGCATTGCCGACGAGGAAATGCGCGACCGGCTCAAGACAGCGGCGGACGAGGCCTATGCCCGGCGGATCGAGAAAAATACGCCGGATGTCATGACTTACGTTGAAAAGCAGGTTCTGTTGCAAACGCTGGATCATTTGTGGCGCGAGCATCTCGTGACGCTCGACCATTTGCGGCAGGTGATTGGCTGGCGCGGCCTTGCGCAGCGCGATCCGCTGAACGAGTACAAGCAGGAGGCGTTCGAGCTGTTTGACGGGCTGATCGGGCATTTGCGCGAGCAGGTGACGGGTCAGTTGATGCGGGTCGAGGTGATGTTCCAGGCTCCGCCACAGCCCGAATTGCCGCCGATGGAAGCGAGCCATATCGACGCGACGACGGGCGCTGACGAAATGGCGCTGGCCAATCTCGCTTTCGCGCAACCTGCAGCGCAAGCGACGCCCGAGCGCGATGCGCGCGACCCGTCGACATGGGGACGCGTCGGCCGTAACGAGCTATGCCCGTGCGGTTCGGGGAAGAAATACAAGCACTGCCACGGGACGCTGGCATAAGGGAAGCGCTTCTTCTGTCAGTGAGGGGCTGTTTGGCGTCTGTTTGTGAGGAGTGCGTGTTTTGTCCGATCAGCCGAAACCTCGACAGAACCTCTTGCGCTATCGCGAGCATCGTATCTTTAAGGCGATGATTGTTGCTGCGGCGGTTGCAGTGGTCGCCGCTCTTGCGGATGCGGCTGGACCTGCCTTCGGGGCGAGCCTGTTTGTTCCGCCCTTGGCTGCATCTCTGTTTCTTGTGATTGCTGTGCCCGAATCCGCGATGGCGCAACCGCGCGCGCTTCTGGGCGGTCAGGTGCTGTGTGCGGCGATCTCGATCGCGGTCATGCACTTCCTGCCTTGGCCGGAACTCGTGGTTGCGGGCGCGTTTTTTCTCTCAGTTGCAGCAATGATCCTGACGCGGACGGTGCACGCACCCGCAGCGGCAACCATCTATTTCGTGATTGTCAGCCACGCATCCTGGGAGATGATTTTTGTCCCGATCGCAGCAGGTAGCGTGTTTGTAATCGCGATGGGCGTCATGATCAACCGCCTGCGCGGAGAGCCCTATCCCCGCCATTGGCTCTAGATATCAACCCCGTCGCGGCGGGAGTGGGATATTTACCGGGAAGGTTGACGGCTTATCGTTCGATTTGAACCAATCGAGAACGGGTGTCTCCTCGGCACGGGCCGTATCGATCGTTTCCGTGTCTGAAGCAGTCGTACTCTTGAACAGTGAGCCGATCGAGAACAGCGAAAGTGTCGGTATGATCGGAGTAGATTTTGTTGCATTTGCAACAATAACCGGCTTCGCAGCGCTCGGCGTCTCCACTTTTGCGACATTCGTTACTGGCGTGCTCGGTGTCTCGAACGGCACTTCGCTGATCTGGGCGAGTGCTTCGGGGCGGCTGAATTCGCCTGCCGCGTCCATTTTCTTGAATTCCGGAGTCTGGTGCAAGGATCGGAAAGAGGCGTGCTGGTCCCCGTCGGCGTACCTCATGCTGATGGCACGCGTGCCAGACGACATAAGGGATGCGACCTGAGCTTCATCCGCCTTTTGTTTGGCGATTACCGCTGTATCAATGGCATCGGCGGGTTTGTCGCCCGAGCAGGAAGGCTCGCTGTCTGTATCGAAAGCGTAGCGTGTTCCGCAATATCCGACCGTCGGTGCACGCTTTGAAACCTCGAAACGGTCGCTGCCTTCCTTCAGGTTCTTCCAGAAGGCAATATTCGGATCGTTGCGGAATTTTGAAAGGTTTTCAGCTGTCATCCGGAACGGATAGGACTGGAATTGCATTGATTTCTGGCCGCCGACAAAAGCTTCGCGAGCGATGGCATAAATTTCTTCCATCTGCCCATTGGTCATCGCGAAGCATCCGCGCGACGAGCACGTGCCATGCACCATGATATCGCCGCCATTGCGGCCAAGTGACCGTTCTAGCGGGTTGGGATAACCCACATTGAAGGACAGCCACATGCTCGAATTCGGATTCATTTGGCCGGCGGAAACTGTGTAGAAGCCTTCCGGCACCTGACGGTCGCCCTCTCGCTTCTTGGGGCCGAGTTGGCCGGACCAGCGGCAAACGGGATAGGTTTTGAGGAGGGCGTATTCGCCGGACGAGGTCTGCTTCCAGACTTCGATCTCCGATTCTTTCTTGTAGGCGCGAATCAGCACGGGTGACGTCTTGGTGGCACCGATACTGGCCATCGACGACAGCGTAGCCGCCGGGATCGGCGTTGATGCCCGTGCAGATTTCTGCGTCGTTTCTTTCGAACAGCTTGCAGCCACTACCGCAATCGCAAGCAACGCAACACTTCGGGCAATCCACGACGTCATAAAGCCCCCTCGGGAACTACAAGCTACTCTGATCATCCCCAACAATTAGACGAAAGATGTTTATCAGGAATTAATGACAACAAACAAATCGAACACAGTCTAGTCGATCTCGTTCCTGCACTCAAATCTTTCGTCCGATGGCAAGAAATTTTTCAGAGCGTTGATTACGCAGTTCGTCCGGGGAGAGTGCAAGAAGCGGTGACAGTACGTTCTCGACAGTATCGCCAACGGTATCGACGGCTTTTTCCGGAAGCCTGTGGGCACCGCCGATCGGTTCGGCGATGATTGTATCGATGATACCGAAACGCAACAAATCCTGCGCGGTGATCTTCATGGCGGTTGCCGCATCCTGCGCGCGACCGGAGTCACGCCACAAAATCGATGCGGAGGCTTCCGGCGAGGCGACCGTATAGATTGAATGCTCAAGCATCATGACGCGGTTTGTGCTGGCAATCGCGACTGCACCACCCGAGCCACCCTCGCCGATAATGACCGAGATGTTTGGCACACCAAGCCCGAGGCAGGCATCCGTTGACCGTGCGATGGCCTCGGCCTGCCCGCGTTCCTCGGCCGCGATCCCCGGATAGGCGCCTGCCGTGTCGATGAACGAGAGAACAGGCATACCGAACCGTTCGGCCATCGCCATGATGCGGACAGCCTTGCGGTAGCCTTCCGGCATGGCCATGCCAAAGTTATGACGCAAGCGCGTTTCCGTATCCGAACCCTTTTCCTGTCCGATCACGGCAACGGATTGACCCCGGAAACGACCAATCCCAGCCATAATCGCTTCGTCCTCGCCGAAGGCTCGATCACCAGAAAGTGGGGTGAAATCTTCGATCAGGCGGGTGACATAATCCTTGAAATGCGGCCGCATCGGGTGGCGCGCAACCATCATCTTCTGCCAAGGCGTCAAAGCGCTGTAGAGCTCCTTGAGCGCCGCTTCGGCACGGGCCTCCGACCGACGGATATCTTCGGAGATGCCTGGTGATTCATTCGTGGCCAGCAAGGCACGAAGTTCGTCGGCCTTCGCCTCGATCTCCGCGACGGGCTTTTCAAAATCGAGATAGCTGCGCATCAAACCTGCCGTTACCTGCGTGATCGCTCGAACCCTGTGTAACTCTTTACCATCGCGGCGGGGGTTCCCGCGAGGGCCGTACTAGTGGCCCGTGAAGACGTTTTCGTCAAGACGTGCTTGCGCGGCCGGCACAAAAACCGGCGACATCACACGTTGTGCGCGCCGGACCTGGCTGACCGCCATCGGGCGATAAAGAAGTTTTGTTGCCTCGACGAGATGAACGCCAGCCACCGGGAGCGGCAGGATGGAGCCCATTCTTTCCCAGACATCCGCTGATTTCAGAAAGAGCGGGCGTTGGACCGGAGGCACATAAAGTGCTTCCGCCCAGTGGATTGGCGAGAAGAGCGAGTCACGGAGAAGATTGTTTAATTGTCGCCGCGAGAAAGGTTGTCCCTGGCCGAAGGGCGTCGAGTCAATACGCGCCCAAAAACCGCTTCGATTTGGGACGATTGCGATGATGCGCCCGCCCGGCGTTAATACGCGGTAGAGTTCGGAGAGCATTTCTCCGGGGCTTTCCTCGGTCTCCAGTGCATGAACGACAAGAATACGGTCGATGCACGAGTCCGGCAGTGGCAGCATGGTCGAGCGGACAAGAGCCGTTGATGACAACCCGCTCGAGGGCCAGTTTACAACACCCTGACCTTCCGGCATGAAGGCAAGCACCCGTTCTGATTCACCCTGAAAGGGGCCAAGATAGGGGGTGGCGTATCCGATGCCCAGTGTTGCAAGAGAGCTTGTATTGTTCCAGCGGTCCCTGATAGTTTCTACCAGAATACGCCGGGTCACCCGTCCGAGGGGACCTGCGTAGAAGTTTCTCAGATCAACAACATCGAGCGGCATTTTAGCACCTTACTCAATTCGACGCATGAATGCTTGCGTTCAATACAGCATGAGGATCAATTATGGCATTAATAATCAAACAATTCCTGATCGGTTCAGATAATCTCGGTGTTCTGCTGCATAATCCGGAAACGGGAATGACGGCGAGTATTGATGCGGGCGATGCCGGGGCCATTGAGGCTGCGCTGACGGAAAGCAACTGGAAACTGACCCATATCCTGATCACACATCACCATGATGACCATGTCGCGGGAATCGAGCGACTGAAAGAACGTTACCACGCATATGTTTATGCCTCCGCGTTAGACGAGCACCGCATTCCGTTCGTCGATGAATTCGTGTTTGAAGGCGACGAAGTATGGTTCGGAGATATTTTATTTGATGTGATCGAGACACCCGGTCACACGAACGGCCACATAGCCTATTATTGCCAGCAAGAAAATCTCGTCTTCACGGGCGACACTTTGTTTTCCCTCGGGTGCGGACGTCTGTTCGAGGGAACAGCAGCAGAGATGTGGGCATCCCTTGGCAAGCTTGGCTTCTTGCCGGACGAGACGCAGGTTTACTGTGGACATGAATACACGCTGGCAAACGCCCGCTTCGCGGTGGGGGTTGATCCGGAAAATGCAGCATTGGTGGCACGTATTGCCGAAGTTGAGACCTTGCGCGCTCAAGGCACGTTCACACTACCGACGACCATTGGGGCAGAAAAGGCGACAAATCCGTTCATGCGCGCGGCACAGCCCAAGATAGCTGCTGCAATGGGGCTTGCCGGAGCTTCCCCCGTCGACGTTTTGGCCGCATTGCGCGAAGCAAAGAACAAGGCGTGAGTTGAATGACCGCCTTAATGGCCGAGAACACTATTGCTGACAGGGTCGTTAGGATCGAGCGGCATTGCGCGGCGGCGTGGCCCGCAATCCATACCGAAGAACTGGGTGGATGGGAGATGCGTTTCTCCCCCGGCCTGACATCGAAACGGGTCAATTCCCTGAACGCGATGATGCCTGATACGGAACGATTTCCTGATATTCTGCGGCGCGCCCAGGAATTGTGTTCGGAACGCGGAGCGCGCTGTCACGTTCGGTTGACACCGCTTGCGGGGCCGGAATGCGCCCCCACACTTGAAAGCATGGGGGTTTTCGGCGTCGATGAGACCCGTGTTCAGATGGTCGATCTTGCGGGAACGGGTTCAGGCAGCGGCAATCATGTCACGCTCGCACCCACGCCGCATGAGGGGTGGCTCGCGGCCTATGCCGAGATGCATGGCGACGGGCCTGAAGCCCGACACAGCATTGGTGCGCTGCTGGATCGTGTGACGATGCCGCAGCGGTTTGCGAGCATTGGCGAGGATGGTCGACTTCTGGCTGTTGGCCGGGCGGCGTGTGGCGAGGGGCTGGCTGGTATCTTCCAGATCATGACCCGGCCCGAAGCCCGCAAGCGCGGGCTTGCACGCGCCATCATGGCGGCGTTGCTGGAGTGGTGCGGCTCAAATGGCGGTAAACAGGCCTATCTTCAGGTAGAAGCCGCGAATATGGCGGCCTGTTCGCTTTATGCGTCGCTAGGGTTCGAGGATCTCTATCGGTATACCTATTGGACGATGCCGCTTGGTGAGCAGCGGATAATTGGCTGATTTACGACATTTCAACTCTGATTGACGCCAAAGCACTTTGTCTGTTGTCGCCCTGTTCGGAAATGACGTCGCCAATGAGATAGGACTTGCGCATAATCATATTTTTTGTCTAAATCCGTCATGTTCGTGGTTGAGAACGCGAACTCACTTTGGCATCTTCGTCATAACCGAGAGCTTAAGCGCCATGAGTTCAGTTACAGAGCGTTCCCCGTTGGCAACTGTGACGACGCAGACCCTCGGTCTCGTGCTTGTGCCCGATTTTTCCATGATCGCGTTTACATCGTTGATCGAGCCCTTGCGGCTTGCCAACCGCGTTTCGCACCAGCAGCTCTATGACTGGAAGATCTACTCTATTGACGGTAAACCGGTGACGGCCTCGAACGGCATCCGGCTTGAGGCGGACGGGAGTATCGGGGATATCGGACCGATGCCGAATGTGGTTGTGTGCGGCGGGATTGATATCCAGCGGCAGGATCACAGTCTGCTGGTGGCCAAATTGCGACGTCTTGCCTTTTACGGAGTCTCGATTGGCGCCGTCTGCACCGGGAGTTATGTGCTCGCAAAGGCGGGATTGCTCGAGGGGTATCGCTGCACGATCCATTGGGAAAACCATCAATCGTTGCGCGAGGAATTTCCGAGCCTTGAGGTCACGGATGAATTATTTGAGATTGACCGGAACCGGTTTACCTGCGCAGGCGGGACGGCGGCGATCGACATGATGCTCTCGATGATCAGCAATCGCTGCGGGCAGGATGTTGCTGCGAGTGTCACGGACGAGTTGATCCATCACCGGATGCGAAATGCCAATGAACGGCAGCGTATGGAACTTCGCGCGCGTCTCGGTGTTGCCAATCAGCGTGTTCTCGCGGTGGTGGCGACGATGGAGCAGAATATCGAGGAGCCGCTCTCCTGCAGCGAATTGGCCACGCATGTCGGCTTCTCAGCGCGTCAGCTCGAGCGGTTGTTCCAGAAATATATCGGTCAGGCGCCAACCCGCTATTATCTTGGGTTGCGGCTTGAGCGTGCGCGCCATTTGCTGCTTCAGACCAGCATGCCGATCCTGTCGGTGGCGCTCGCATGCGGGTTTGTCTCGGCATCGCATTTTTCCAAATGCTACAGCGAGCACTTCAAACGAACGCCGTCCGAGGAGCGCTTCGGGCCGCGGCAGCGAAACCGGCGTGCGGGCCAGATGGCGTTAGCCGAGGGTGACGACAGGTCGACAGATGCACTGCGTGCCCCCTTTATCGGGGCCATATCATAGAGTAACGATCCAAACCGCCAGACGATGCGTAGGAAGCTGTATGTTTACCAAATGGTTAGCCGGATTATTGATTGGAATGGCGGTGCTGGTCGCGATGACAGCACCCTTTACCGTTTTTGCAGCGGCGACGGTCGAACGGGTTGAACAACGCAGCCCTGAGCTCGATACATTGTTTGAAACGCTTAAAACAGCCAAAACACGGCCAGAAGCCGCCCGGATTGCGCGTGAAATCCAGCGTATATGGTCGCAATCCGGAAGTGATACCGCCGATCTCTTGATGGAACGGGCCGACGAGGCGATTGCGGAGGAGGAGTTTCCGCTCGCCATCGAGATTCTTGACCGCCTCGTCGTGCTTCAGCCCGACTGGGCCGAGGCGTGGAACCGGCGGGCAACGGTTTTCTTTCTGACAGATGATTACCGGCGCTCGGTAGCCGATATTGGCGAAGTACTCCGTCTGGAGCCGCGCCATTACGGTGCAATTGCGGGTTTGGGGCTAATTTACCGGTCGATGGGGGATGATAAACGCGCGTTCAAGGCGTTTGAGCAGGCGCTCGAAATATACCCGCAAAACGATTCCGTGCGCGAGAGCCTCGAAGAGTTGCGGCCCTCGGCCGAGGGGCTTGATCTATAAATTTTGAATGACGCGCCTTCAAAGCGTCACATTTATTGATTTAACCTGTGCCGCATGGGCACATATTTTTACAGACTTCGTCAGAAGACCCGCGAGATAGGTCTCGCCAATCTGGTCAAAGCGGGCGCATCGGGCCTCGTAAACCGCGCATTGCGGCTGATTTATCGGTTCGATCCGTGGCATGTGAGCGGCACTTTTCATAGCCGACCTTATAAGGCCAAGGTCGTTGACATGATCAATGCGCGCAAGCCGGACTGCGTTGTCGAAATCGGAACGGGGCTCGGTGATCTGATCGGGCGCGTTTCGAGCGCAAAGACGTTCGGCTTCGACCTTGACCCCGCCGTGTTGAAAGCGGCGCGATGGCTGTTGCCGCGGACGAGTGTGCTCGCGCCGGGGAACTTTCAGGAACCGGACGGGATTATCGCGACGCTCAAGCAGCATAATGTCAGGCAGATTGATTGCCTCGTGCTTGTGAACTGGATCCATATGATCGATTTTGACACGATTGAGCGTTCAATCGAGATGATTGACCGCGCCTGTCCGATCCGCTCCATTCTAATGGACTCGATCAAGGCTGGTGCTGACGGGTACCGGTTTCATCATTCCGAGATCGAGATGAAGACACTCGGGCGCATTGTTCAAACACGCGATGGCGACGAGACGCGCACGCTCGTGATGATCGAGCGTGGGCCCTGAATTGCCGGAGCTGTTGCGGTGCTCCGGCAGTGTTCAGCGGATGGTCAGTTCAGCTTGACGTTTTTAGGCACGGCTTCGCGGGCACCCGCAAATTCGCCAATCGTCAAGCCAAGCGGGCCGGCGTGGATTGGCACAGCATCGCCATCCTTGACCGCACCCGAGAGGATGAGTTCGGCCAGCGGATCCTGCACGTTTTTCTGGATCACGCGCTTGAGCGGGCGCGCCCCGTATGCGGGGTCATAGCCCTTGGCGGCAAGCCAATCGCGCGCGTCCGGCTCCAACGTAATGACGATCTTGCGATCTGCCAGGAGTTTGTCGAGCCGTTTCATCTGGATATCGACGATGGTACCCATCTGGTTCCGCTTGAGGCGGTGGAACAGGATGATCTCGTCGATCCGGTTGAGAAATTCCGGCCGGAAATGGGAGCGGACGACACCCATCACATCCTCGCGCACCTCGTCCGTGTCCTGCCCTTCGGTCTGGTTGACGAGGAAGTCGGAACCGAGATTGGAGGTCATCACAATCAGCGTATTGCGGAAATCGACCGTACGGCCCTGACCATCCGTCAGACGCCCGTCATCCAGCATTTGCAGCAGGACGTTGAAGACATCGGGATGCGCCTTCTCGATCTCGTCGAACAGGATCACCTGATAGGGCCTGCGACGCACGGCCTCGGTGAGCGCGCCGCCCTCCTCGTAGCCGACATAGCCGGGAGGGGCACCAATCAGTCGGGCAACGGAGTGTTTCTCCATATATTCCGACATGTCGACGCGGATCAGCGCGGTTTCATCATCGAACAGATAGGCTGCGAGTGCCTTGGTGAGTTCCGTCTTGCCGACACCGGTCGGGCCGAGAAACATGAACGAGCCAATGGGGCGGTTCGGATCCTGAAGACCCGCCCGCGCGCGCCGGATCGCTGTCGAGACGGCAATTACCGCCTCTTCCTGCCCGACGACACGACGTGCGAGTTCACTTTCCATTTTCAGGAGCTTGTCCTTCTCGCCTTCGAGCATTTTGTCAACGGGAACGCCCGTCCAGCGCGATACGACCTGTGCAATGTCGTTTGCTGTCACGGCTTCGGCAACCATGGCACCCGAGGCATCCGCGCCTTCATTGGCGGCAAGGCGCTTTTCGAGGTCGGGAATAAGCCCGTAAGCCAACTCGCCGGCTTTCTGGTATTCCCCGCGCCGCTGGGCGTTGGCGAGGTCGGTTCGTGCCTGCTCCAACTGCTCCTTGAGTTTTTGCGCCGCGCCGAGTTTTTCTTTCTCGGACTTCCAGCGCTGCGTGAGGGCTGAGGATTTTTCTTCAAGGCCGGACATTTCCTGCTCGATCTTGCCGAGGCGATCTTTTGAGCCTGGATCGGTCTCTTTTTTGAGTGCTTCCTGCTCGATCCGGAGCTGCACAATCCGGCGATCAAGTTCGTCGAGTTCCTCCGGCTTGGAATCAACTTGCATTCTGAGACGCGCGGAGGATTCATCGATCAGATCAATGGCTTTATCCGGCAGAAAACGATCCGTAATATAGCGGTTCGACAGCATGGCGGCCGCGACAATGGCCCCGTCCGTGATCCGGACGCCATGGTGCATCTCGTATTTTTCCTTGAGGCCGCGCAGAATCGAGACAGTATCCTCGACGGAGGGTTCCGACACAAAGATCGGCTGGAAGCGGCGGGCAAGTGCTGCGTCTTTCTCGACATGCTTGCGGTATTCGTCGAGCGTCGTGGCACCGACGCAATGCAATTCGCCGCGTGCCAGAGCGGGCTTCAGGAGATTTGACGCGTCCATCGCGCCGTCCGCCTTGCCTGCGCCGACAAGGGTGTGCATCTCGTCAATGAACAGGATGATGCCGCCCTCCGCCGCGGTGACCTCCGACAGTACGCTTTTCAGACGTTCCTCGAATTCACCGCGATATTTGGCGCCCGCAATCAGTGAGCCCATATCGAGTGACAGGAGTTTCTTGTCGGACAGGCTTTCGGGCACATCGCCATTGATGATGCGGAGTGCCAAGCCTTCTGCAATCGCGGTTTTCCCGACACCGGGTTCGCCGATGAGAACCGGATTATTCTTGGTGCGGCGCGACAGAACCTGGATCGAGCGGCGGATTTCTTCGTCGCGACCGATGACGGGATCGAGCTTACCGTCGCGCGCGGCTTGGGTCAGGTCGCGTGTATATTTCTTGAGCGCCTCATAGGTGTTTTCGGCACTGGCATTGTCGGCCGTGCGGCCTTTGCGCAGATCATTGATGGCAGTGTTCAGTGCCTGCGGCGTCAGGCCTGACTTTGCCAAGCCCTTGCCGGCGTCGAGATCCTTCTCGGTGGCAAGTGCCAGCAGAATGCGTTCGACCGTGACGTATGAATCACCGACTTTTGTCGCTATTTTTTCTGCCGTATCGAAAATCTTCACAATGTCGCGGCTGGCTTGAGGCTGTGAGGCCCCGCCGGACACCTTGGCCTGCTTCCCGAGCAGTTCTTCGGTTAGTCGCAGCGCCATTTTGGCATCGCCGCCTGAACGTTTGATCAGCCCTGCAGCAAGTCCCTCGCTATCATCCAACAGAACCTTCAGGATGTGCTCCGGCAGAAGTTGCGGGTGCCCCTCGCGGGTTGCTAGCGTCTGGGCAGACTGGATAAATCCTTTGGCCCGATCCGTATATTTTTCAAAATCCATTTAACTCTCCCAATGGCCGCACATGGTTCGTCCGCGAAGGGCCCGATCACGTTGCTCCGAATTCGGATCCCTCTCCGGAGGCGATCCATGCACTATAGATAGGAAGGCTTGGGCAGGAGCAAAAGGGGTAGTGTTACGGTTACGGTTAGTGCCGGATGACCAAGGCACAAAAAAGGGAGGCCTTGGGGGCCTCCCTGAACTTTAATGATCACCTGACGCATTCATCATTCAGATGGCGTGTCTTCGGCAGGACGCGCTTTGGGCGGACGACCCCGGCGCTTTACGCCGATTGGCGTTGTGCTTTCCGGTGTGACTGAAACCGCTTCCTGACGCGGTGTTGCGGAACTCTCAGGCTCGCTCACAACCGGCACACGAACCGGTGCGGTGATGAAGGTTGGCAAAGAAGGCTGCTCGGCCTCTAGCGGCATTGGAGCCGGGGCAGGCCTAGGCTCGCGAGTGCGTCGGCCATCATACCGGCTCTCTTGTCTACCTGATTCTTGCCTGCCAGTTTCTTGCGGCTGCCGCGGTTCGCGTGGCTGATATTCACGCGGCTGCTGGTCGGGTGCTTCCGACGGCTGCACGAATCTTGGCTGTTGCTCTCTCGGCTGTTGGTCTCTCTGTTGCCCGTCTCTTGGCTGGTAATCGCGTTGTTCGCGCGGTTGAAAACCACGTTGGTCGCGGGATTGAAAACGCTGATCGCGTTGCTCCCGTGGCGGGAACGGGCGCTGATCGCGCAATTGTCGGCCTTGCTGGTCACGGGGGCTATACTCGCGCTGATCCTGCGGCGCATAGGGTTGGCGCATATCGTCCGCGCCTTCCTGATCGGTTTGAGCCCAAAATGCGGGTCTGACATCGGGTTGCGGTTGGCCCTGACTGAAAGGCGCGCCTTCCTCCTCATTGTCATCCGACTCGCCTTCAGGCGCATCGAATCCGCGAAAACCCGGATTTTGCAGCTGATATTGTTCCTGTGCAGCTGCAATCAGGCGGAGATAATGTTCCGCGTGCTGGAAAAAGCTTTCCGCAGCGACATAGTCACCTGTTGCCTGCGCATCCCGGCCAAGCTGGAGATATTTCTCGGCAATACTTTGAGCCGTGCCACGAACTTTGACATCGGGGCCATTCGACTCGTAACTCCGCGTCAGAGGATTGGGACCGCGTCCGCCGCCACTACTTCCACCGCCGCCGCCACTACCGCCACGATTGCGACCACGCATGCGCTTGTTCTGATGATTGGGTCTCATCGAACGTCCTTCGTTCATCACTTGTCCGTATCCGCTCTGTTTTGGGTTAAAGGCCTGTCCGGGCTCATCGCGCCTTGAGCTTTAGTTCCCGGCTTGATCAGGAGTGTTGCATGTGCGCTTCGAAATAATCGGTTGTTACCGGAATTGCCAACAAGGAGTTGAGCAATACCGTTTACGTGTCAAAGGCTGGATCATACCATCTGCCTGACTGATATTCAGTCAGCGGCACCTATACCGAGAGGATCAAAATCTCCAAAATGTCCACGGAGAATAGGAGCCTGCGATCAGTCCGGATTTTATGATCCAGAGGTACCGTTGAATCCAATAAGAAATCATATAATCTTTCCTGCGAAAGAAGGAAAGCCCGTAATGGTCCCCCATGTGGATAAATTTAGGCCTGGTCTTTCCTGAGAATGAGCGCGCGCGGACGCGCACCAAAATCGGCAAACGGCCCTTCGATTTCGTATCCGGCGCGCCGGTAGAGGCCTGAAACCGTTTCAGACTGGTCCGATCCGATTTCGAGCCCGACAATGCCGCCCGGGGCAAGCAGATCGGGGAGATGGTCGGCAATGGCACGATACGCATCCAGCCCGTCCGTTCCACCCGAGAGCGCGAGGCGCGGGTCGTGTTCCCGAACTTCGGGCTCAAGCCCGTTGATCACGCGATCCGGAATATAGGGCGGGTTCGAGATGATCAGATCGAAACGGGTATTCAGCTTCTCGCCCCAATTCGAGACGATGAATTCGGCACGTTGATCAACGGCGTTGCGTTTGGCGTTCAGCCAGGCTGTCTGAACGGCCTCATCATGCAGATCAACGCCGATGCCTGTTGCACCCGGCAATTCGTGCAGCAACGAGATCAGCAGGCAGCCTGTACCGGTTCCAAGATCGAGAATCCGCAGGCCGTCACTGGCGTGACGCCGCTCCTTGAGGGCGATGAGGGCGGCTGCAACCACGGTTTCGCTGTCAGGGCGGGGAACCAAGGTGGCCGGGCTGAGCGTGAAGGGGAGGCTCCAGAATTCCCACTCGCCCAGAATGCGGGCCACGGGCTCCCGTTTGAGGCGGCGGGCAATCTGGTCGCTGAGTTTTTCTGCGACTTCGTGCCCCAAAGTCTCGCGCGGAGACTGGATCAGATCGAGATGGGAGATCCCCGCCGCGCTAAGCAAGAGGAGACGCGCATCACGCTGTGCGGTGTCGATCCCGGCGCTGCGGAATGTCTCGCCGAGAGATTTCAGGGTCTGAACCCGGGTCATATCGTGCTGAAGGGTCATGATGGCATCTCCTCGGCACCTAGCAATTCGGCCTGATGTTCCGCGATCAACGGGTCAATGACCTCATCAAGCGCGATGCCGGCGACAATTTCCGGCAGTTTGTAGAGGGTCAGATTGATTCTGTGGTCGGTCAGGCGGCCTTGCGGGAAATTATAGGTTCTAATCCGTTCGGAACGATCACCCGATCCGACCTGTCCGCGGCGCTCGGCCGCCTCCGCATCGGATCGCTTGCGGCGTTCGAGGTCGAATATGCGGGTTCTCAGAACGTCCATCGCTTTTGCGCGGTTACGATGTTGCGAGCGTTCATCCTGCATCATGACAACCAAACCCGTTGGAACATGGGTCATCCGGATCGCGCTTTCGGTCTTGTTGACGTGCTGGCCGCCAGCGCCGCCCGCCCGCATGGTTTCGATCACGAGGTCGCGATCATCAATCACGACATCGAGCGGCTCGGGGATCGGCAGAACCGCAACGGTCGCGGCCGAGGTATGGATACGTCCGCTTGTTTCCGTATCCGGCACGCGCTGGACCCGATGCACGCCACTCTCAAATTTGAGGCGACCGAAGACACCTGCGCCGTTGATTTCGGCAATAATTTCCTTGTACCCGCCCATCGTACCCTCCGAGGCGGAGAGAATGTCGATCGTCCAACGCCGCCCTTCGGCATAACGCTGATACATGCGGAAAAGATCACCGGCAAACAGCGCTGCCTCGTCGCCGCCGGTTCCGGCGCGCACTTCGAGAATGGCCCCCCGCATATCGGCGGCGTCTTTTGGCAGGAGCAACAGCCGCAGTTCTTTTGCAGAACTTTCCTGCCGGATCAGGCACTCGCGGCGTTCCTCCTCGGCGAGGTTCCGCATGTCAGCATCATTGCTGCTGTCGCTGGCCAAGGCCTCCAGATCCGTGATTTCCCGATCAATGGCCTTGAGGGCGGTGATGGCATCGACGATGGGCTGCAGCTCGGACAATTCCCGCGAGAGTGCCACAAAGGATTCCGCGTCCGGCCCGGCATTCAGCCTGTCCGAGGCGATGGCGTGACGCGTGAGAATGGCATCGAGTTTTTGTTCTGGAATATTCATGTGAACCGGAGGTGCGGAGAACGGGAGGACGGGCAGGCGCAGAATGCCCGCTAAATGGGGATGCCGTGATCCCGTGCAAAGGCTTCTATGGCAGGCCGTAAGGTAGCTATGCCACCGGCATGGTCGAGAAGATCCAAAATCTTCTCCCTGGCGGCACGAATATCAAGATCGAGCAGCATCGCCTTGACCGGGCCGATGGCGGCTGGCGACATGGACAGGGACTGGTAGCCGATGGCAATCAACGTCATCGCTTCGAGCGGCTTGCCCCCGAGTTCGCCGCAGAGCGTAACCGGAATGCCTGCTTTTTTCCCGGCTTCGGCAATCAACCGCAAAGCCCTGAGAGAGGCGGGACCGAGGGGATCAAAGCGATTGGAAATCAAGGGGTTTTCACGATCGGCAGCATAGAGAAACTGCATCAGATCATTCGAGCCGACGGAGAGAAAATCGGCTTCTGCGGCAATCTCGTCAATTTCAAACAGAAGCGAGGGCACTTCCACCATCACACCCAGTTTGACGCTTTCCGGCACGGCGTGATGGTAGCGGACAAGGTGTTCCTGCTCGCGCTGGACCAGTGCCTTCGCGCGGACAAATTCGTCGACGCTTGCGACCATCGGGAACATGATTTTGAGATGACGGCCTGCCGCTGCCTTTAGAAGCGCTCGCAACTGCGCTCTGAGCAATCCCGGACGATCAAGACCGATCCGGATCGCACGCCAGCCGAGGGCGGGGTTTTCCTCTTCGCGCGCCCTCATATAGGGCAGGATTTTGTCGCCGCCGATATCAAGTGTGCGGAAGGTGACCTGTTTGTCGCCGACAGCCTCGAGAACGGTTTTGTAGAGCGTGATCTGTTCCGTCGGCGTCGGCATCCGTTCCGCGATCATGAATTGGAGTTCGGTGCGGAACAGGCCGATCCCGTGCGCGCCGGTGGCATTCATATGCGGCAGATCGATGAGCAATCCGGCATTCATGTTGAGGGAAATCGGCACACCGTCTTTTGAAATGGCGGGAACATCCCTGAGCGTGCGGTATTGCTCCTGACGACGCGCGCGCAGGCGGGCCTTTTCCTTGTAGGCGTCTTCGACATCCTGCTGCGGGCGGACATGCACCTGCCCTGTTGCACCGTCAACGATCAGCGCATCGCCTGCCTCGACAAGGCCAGTGATGTTTTCAACCATGCCGACAGCAGGAATACCGAGTGCACGCGCGACAATGGCAACGTGACTGGTGGGGCCGCCTTCCTCGAGGATCAAACCGCGCAATCTCGAACGGTCATAATCGAGCAGGGCGGCCGGGCCCATGGAGCGGGCAACGACGATGGCATTCTCGGGGAGCTGGATTTGTCCGCTGACCATATCGCGACCGACAAGACGATGCAGCAGTCGATTGGCCAACTCATCAAGATCATGCAGACGATCCCTCAGATAGGGATCCGTCTGGCGGAGCATCCGGGCGCGGTTGTCGGACTGGACGCGCTCGACCGCTGCTTCCGCAGTCAGGCCGGAGAGGACTGCTTCCCGCAGACGCCGCATCCAGCCGGGATCATTGGCAAACATGCGGAATGTTTCAAGCACTTCCCGATGCTCACCGGTATGGGCGACGTCGCCATGATCGACCAGAAGATCGATCGAGGATCGCAGACCGTCAATCGCCTCGTCCAGACGTTGTTTTTCAAGATCGGGATCATCGGCAATCAGGTTCGAGATCACGACGCGCGGTTCGTGCATCACGGCATGGCCGAGGCCGACGCCGTCCGCGAGGGCTTCTCCCGTCAGCGTCATCCGGCGACGAAGGGCGATATCAAGACCGGGCCTTGCGAGGGCTTGCAATTCACCCGAGGCGATCATCTCCGCCAACACCATGGCGGTGGTTTGCAGCGCCTCGACCTCTTCTTCGGAATAGAGCCGGTGCGCGCGGTTCTGGACAACCATGACGCCGAGCGTGTTCCCGGCCCGCAAGACAGGAACGCCGAGGAAGGATTGATAGATTTCTTCGCCCGTCTCGGGCTTGTACGAGAAGGACGGATGGGATTGGGCGTTTGGCAGGTTCAGGGGTTCGGCTTGCTGGGCGATCAAACCCACAAGGCCTTCACCCGCTTTCATCGTTGTTAGATGCACGGCTTCGCGCTTGAGGCCTTCGGTCGCAAACAGCTCAAGCGTGTTATCCGCCCGCATCACGTAGAAGGAGCACACTTCCGCAACCATATTGGAGGCAATGACAGTCACAATCTTGTCGAGGCGCGCCTGCGCATTGACCGGTTCCGCCATCACTTCGCGGAGCCGACGCAACAAGAGTCTAGGACCGCCGAGCGCGGATCGCATGGGCTGTTTCCTCACGCGGCCAGTTTAAAGCTTGGCCATTAATGACAGTTATCTATCGAGATCGCTCTCACCCTCGCCTGATAAATGATCGGGACCGAGGACGCAATGCAAAGACTGAACCAATCCGTCTTTGACAGGCCTGTCAGGGTTTGTCCAACCCGTAAAGGGAATGCAATGTCCTTACGGCAAGCTCGGTATAGGCCTGATCAATCAGGACGGAGAACTTGATTTCCGAGGTCGTGATCGCGCGGATATTGATTCCCTTGTCGGCGAGCGCTTTGAAAGCCTTCGCTGCAACACCTGCATGACTGCGCATTCCGACGCCAATTGCTGAAACTTTCACCACATCTGTCGCCCCTTGCAGGGAGGCGTAGCCGATCTGGTCGTGGATACCTTCAAGGATCGTTTTCGCGCGATCAAAATCCGCGGTCGGCACGGTGAAGGTGATATCAGTCGCCGTTGTATCGTCGGATACGACCTGAATGATCATGTCGACATTGATATTGGCGTCGGCCAGCGGCACGAAAATCGCGGCGGCAACGCCCGGTTTGTCGGCGACGCGCCGGAGTGTGATCTGCGCTTCGTCTTTCGAATACGCAATGCCGGTGATGATCTGCTGTTCCAAGATATCCTCCTCGCCGCAGATGAGAGTGCCCGGTTGCGGGCTGTCCGGATCGTCGAAGGACGAGCGGACATAAGTCGGGACCCGATGAACCATTGCCAGTTCGACCGAGCGAACCTGCAAAACCTTTGCGCCCATCGAGGCCATTTCGAGCATTTCCTCGAACGCGACCTTTTCCAGCCGCTGGGCCTTCGGGACGATCCGCGGATCGGTCGTGTAGACCCCATCCACGTCTGTGTAAATATCGCAGCGTTCGGCATTGATCGCGGCTGCGATGGCGACGGCGCTGGTGTCCGAGCCACCCCGGCCCAACGTCGCAAGCCGTCCTGTCGGCTCATGAATGCCTTGAAAGCCTGCAATCACTGCAACTTCGTTCAGCCGCACGAAATGATCGGTGAGGGCCGTTCCGTCCACGCCAACGATTCTGGCCGAGCCATGCGCATCATCGGTACGGATCGGGATCTGCCATCCCTGCCACGATCGCGCGGCAATGCCCATATTCTGTAAAACAATCGCCAGAAGGCCGGATGTCACCTGTTCGCCCGAGGCGACTACGGCATCATATTCCCGCATATCATGAAGGGCGGAGGCGTCCTTGCACCACCCGACCAGCTCGTTTGTCTTGCCGGACATGGCTGAAACGACAACGGCCACGTGGTAGCCCGCATCGACTTCGCGCTTGACATGGCGAGCGACGTTGCGGATGCGATCAAGGGTCGCGACGGATGTTCCGCCGAATTTCATGACGAGTGTGGCCATGAGCGCTATAATGTTCTCTTTGGTCGGGCATGCCGTGACTTTTGGTCACGACGCGCTATTGCTGAAAAGGGCGCACATCCATGACGGCGCAACGGCGCGCTGTCAACATGATCATGCGGTTGACTGGCACGGAAATCGGGAAAGAGAAGATGAACAGGGTTCGTGATCGCTCAAAAGGACACCAAGTCGGATCAACCATTGATCAGGACGAAGTCGCTCGCTTCGAGCGGATCGCCAGAACGTGGTGGGATCCCAAGGGGCCGATGGGGACGTTGCACAAATTCAACCCCGTTCGGCTGCAGGTGATCCGTGACGCGGCGGCACGGCATTGGGCGCGGGACGTCGCGCTCGGTCGTCCGCTCGAAGGACTATCCGTCCTCGATATTGGCTGCGGCGGCGGCTTGCTGTGCGAACCGCTGACACGGCTGGGCGCTAATGTTGTCGGCATCGACCCGGCACCGACCAATATCGAGGTGTCACGCCTCCATGCGGCGGAATCGGGCCTTGCGATCACCTATCGGCAAACGACCGTCGAGGATGTCGTCGCGGGCGGCGAGCGGTTCGACATCGTGCTTGCGATGGAAGTCGTCGAGCATGTTGCCGATGTCCCCGCCTTCGTTGCCGCGTGCTGCTCCGCTGCTAAGCCGGGCGGGATGCTGTTTATGGCGACGCTCAACAGGACCTTGAAGGCCTTCGCGCTCGCCATCGTCGGCGCGGAATACGTGCTTGGCTGGCTCCCCAAAGGCACGCATCAATGGGACAAATTCGTCACCCCGCGTGAATTGGAAGCTGCGATTGCGCGCGGCGGGTTGACCATCACACAGCGTGACGGGGTTGTTTTCAACCCGTTCACCAACCAATGGAAACGCTCGCGCGACCTCGATGTGAACTATATGCTGGCGGCTGAGAAACCTCTTTAATCGGCACCTTTAGTCACAAAGACACGAAGGGCCGGCCCTGGAGCGCCTGAACGAACGTGAACAGCGTCAAAGCGGCATAGGCCACACTGAAGGCGATCAGCACCAGTCTGCCTCGTGCAACATTCATCCCCGCCAACACAGCACCGGCGAACGGAATGACCTGCTGCGCATGCAAGCCGAGGAAATGCGCAACCCTGAGGTCACCTACAGCGAGGGACCATCCGAAAATCGGAACAAAGCTGCCATCCATAGGTGGCTGGCCCACAAAATGGCCGAGACGCGCTCCCCCCATCGACATGCCATTGACGGTCGCAAATACAAAGCTGAGAACAAGGCCGATGATCGCTGCGAGGCGGAAAGCGGATGGCGCTGGTCGTGAGTTGTTCCGCAAAATCCCGTAAGCAAGCACCAAAGATGTCGCCGCGATCGTAATGGCTCCGACGCCCATGAGACTATAGAGCATGGAGGCAAGCGGAGTCTCGATGTTGAAGTGCGATGCCTCGCCACGCGACGCGCGCCAGACGATGTAACCGATTTCATAGGCCGCCGGAACGATGAAGCCCCAGACGATCAATCGCCCGCCCCACCCGCGGCGAAAGGCTTGGCTCGCCAGAGGCATCAACCACACGAGCGTCAAACCGAAGACAGCGAGGGAGAGCTGGAATTTGAGCGGTTTCATCCAGATATTCACGCCGTTCAGCGTCCGATCATCCAGTCCGTAGGCGATAGCGGTCGGGATCATCGAGAGAAGAAGGATCAGGCTGAACCAAACGAGGATCGGTTCTCGGGAACAGAACTCGGCCCATCGGTCGCGCAGTCCGGAAAGCCCGGTATTAGCCCCGGCAGCAGAGCCCCATCGACGCGACAGCCGGATGATCTGCAGGCCCAGATAGCCGACAGGACCGAACAGGAAAGTCAGCAGCAGCAACGGGATGACAATGGGGTGGGCGATGCCCTCCGCCCGCGCCGTTCGTGCGACCCACGCGCCGACCAGAAGATCGAATGCCAGATAATGCAGCCATCCCGCCAATAATAAGGGCCGCGATTGAAAAAGCAGCGCCACATCATCGAGCGATCCGAACCCGCCTTCTCCGCGGCTCCACCAAACGCCGATCAGAGCCGTATAAGCGAGTGCCAGAAGAACGGGAATGAGTGTCTCAGCGATGATCTGAGCCAGATTGCGCCATGCGGGAATGAGGATGAGGACGATCCACCCTGTGATTGCAACGAGATTGCCTATTCCAAAAAGTGCGTCCAACATGATCGCCTCCCATCTGAACACTGTTCAATTTACTTGTTGAAAGCTATCAGATATCTTTATAGTGTCAAGATCCAAGAAAGAGCTTCGGGCTTTAAGGTTAAGATGTGTGCAAGTAGCTCGGATGAGCATAATTCGGACACTGAAAAGACGCGTCGCTATCACCATGGCGATCTGCGGCAGGCATTGATCCGATCTGCTGAAGCCTTGATCGCAGAAAAGGGCATTGCCGGCTTCACCCTGCGCGAATGCGCGCGACGGGCGGGCGTTTCACCTTCTGCGCCATCGCATCATTTTGGCCATGTGGCCGGCCTTTTGAGCGCCATTGCAGCGCTCGGTTTCTCGGATATTGCCACCGCAATGGAGCATGCGCAGGATCAGGCGCAGGGAAATGCACTTGACGAATTACAGGCTATTGGCGAGGCCTACATCACCGTTGCCATGATGAATCCACCCCGATTTCGCATCACATTCGGGCAGATGCCGCTCGATTGGAACAACCCTGAATTACTCCACGAGGCGCAACGCGCATTCGGCATTCTGGAGCGCCAAGTCAGGACAATCAGAGGCGATTCGGGTGCGGGTGATCCGGTGCTCGATACGCAGGCGGCGTCGGTTGCCGCATGGTCGATTGTTCACGGCTTCAGCACATTATTGCTGGATGGGCGGTTGAACAGGTTCAGTGTCGATGTTGATCCGGAGAAATCCGTCAAAAATCTTGCGCAAAAAATGCTCAAAATGTTGATCAACGGGATCGAAAATTAAACGCCGCTTGACCGGATTTTCAATTCCGCTCGTCAAAAGCGGGCGGAATGGGCAGGATGCCGACCCCGTCCTCGATCAATTCACGCGCTTCTTCCAAAGAGGCGCGACCATAGATCGGAAGCTGCTCAATATCGCCGAAATGCATCTTGCGGGCTTCTTCAGTAAAACGCGATCCGACATCTTCCGAATCTTCTGTCATCCTTTGCCTGATCTCGGCCAATTTTTGGCGCATTTCGAGATCTTCGGGGCTTAACAGCTCTGAAGATTGGGACGCCGGCGCAATCCATTCCTGTTCTGCGGGAACGAGATCGGTCCGCTGAACTTTCGGCGACATGATCTGTTTGCTGATTTTTGTCGAGTTGCAGGCGGGGCATTCGATCAGCTTTTTCGAATTGAGCGCGTCAAAGCCGGCACTGTCCTTGAACCAGCTTTCGAATTCATGGTCGTTGTCGCAGATAAGCGCGTAACGGATCATGCCGGTGCGGTCTCCGGCATTTTGGGGTTCCGGGTATGTTTGAGCGCCGGGATGCGTCCGCGAACCTCGCTGACCTTGGCCGGATCAATCTGCGCAACAATGATCCCGATCTGGTCATCCGCCTCGGCCAGCACGCGGCCCCACGGGTCGATGATCATCGAATGGCCATAGGTCTCGCGTCCGTCCTCGTGAACACCGGCTTGCGCCGCCGAAATCATGAAGGCACCGTTTTCAATGGCGCGGGCGCGATGCAGGACGCTCCAATGCGCCTCGCCCGTCTGGCGCGTGAAACAGGCCGGAGCCGACAATATCCCGCAACCCGCCTGCGCCAATCCGCGGTAGAGATAGGGAAAGCGGACATCGTAACAGATGGTCAAGCCAAGTCGGGCCCATGGCAGATCGACGGCGATTGCCTCCTGCCCGCCGGTATAGGTATTCGATTCGCGCCATGTCTCGCCATTCGGCAGATCGACATCGAACAGATGGATTTTATCGTAACGGGCCATGATGTCGCCATCCGGCCCGATGACGAAGGCACGATTGGCAACCTTGTCGCCATTCTTGATCGCCAGTGAACCGGCATGGAGAAATATTTTATGCGCTCGGGCAAGGTCGCGGAACTGTGCCAGCATCGGGTCGGACGCCTCGTCGCGCAGCGCGGCCATCATCGAGGAGCGGTGGCCATTGACCATATTGGACATTTCAGGCGTCTGCACATACTCCGCACCGGCGCTCACGGCCTCTTTGATCAGGCGTGTGGCTTGGTCAATATTGGCCTGAGGGTCGACGCCGGATCGCATCTGGACGCAAGCGGCAGTGAATGCTGTGGTCATGGCGCTGTCTTTCAGGCGTTCAGAAGGGGATCGAGTTTGCCCGCGGCATCGAGGGCGTAGAGATCGTCACAGCCGCCGACATGGGTTTCATCGATAAAAATCTGCGGCACGGAGGACCGCCCATTTGCACGCTTGGCCATGGCAGCCTGCGCTTCGCCACCGCTCGAGACATCAATATGCTCATAGGCGACGCCTTTCTTCTTCAGAAGGTCGATTGCCGAGTGGCAATAGGGACACCAGGATTTTGTGTAGATGGTAATTTGAGCCATTGGAATTCCGTTCTTGAGCGTTGACCCACCCAATATAAGCACTTTATCCCGCTTTTGCCACACAGGCGAAAACAAGCACATCAACCGAGGCCGCACCGGCGCGCAGCAGCACGCGGGAGGCGGCATTTGCGGTTGACGCGGTTGTCATCACATCATCCACCAACACGATCCGCGCGCCCGCAATGTGTCGGCGGTGTTTTGCCGCCACGTTGAAGGCGCCCTGAAGATTTTTCAGCCGCTCATTGCGCGTCAAACCCACCTGCGACTGCGTGGATTTGATCCGTTTGAGAAGATGCGCGGCAACGGGGCAACCCGTTTGTTTTCCGATTGATTTGGCCAGCAATCCGGCCTGATTGAACCGCCTTCCCCAATAGCGTCGGCGATGGAGAGGGATCGGAATGATCAATGTCGCGTCATTCACCACCTCACGCCCTGCGCGCGCCATCCATCGCCCCATCGGCAAAGCGAGTTCCAACCGGTCGCCATATTTCAGCCGGTGAACCAGTTCGCGCGCGAGATCGTCATAGCGGGCAACCGAGCGTGCCCGGCCAAAAACCGGCGCATCCTTGATCGCTGCGGCCGACAGCAACGGAAGCCCGAAATCTGCCGGAAGCGGCGTACCCAGCCTTTCGCAATAGGGCTTTTCGATGAACGGAAGCTGCCGCCAGCAGGCCGGGCACAGTCCATCTGCCTCGCCGAGCGGCACATTGCACCCGACACACGCGGCGGGATACAGAACGTCGAGCGCCGAGCGGAAGAAATGGCCAAGCCCGATGCGGCGATAGAACGGCGCCCGCTTGGGCACCTCCGACACCGGATGGTCCTTCCCGGTTACTCCTACCGGCCACCAAAGTGCATCGGTCTCAAAGGTTGACGTCATCGGAGGCTTTCCGTCGGTGATCCGCCCCCAGATTAAAAAGATTGAGCGAAAAATCCACTCCGTTTTTCGGGTCAAATGGCCATGCTGATACTTTTTTGCCACGCCTGACGGGAATCTGCGGGTGTTGCAGCGTCATTCGATCAAGATGGTTTACCGACCCTTAATCTTTTTCGCCCACTAATCGGCTCCTGTGTTCATTATCCGGGCTTGTTCGTCCGGACCCGAGCTGGAAGACGATCAGCCTTGTATTTGTCAGTTGCGTATCTCACTTCGTCGACCCGTCGGTTCCTCAAACAGACACTCTGTGGGTCAATTGCCGCGGTCTGCTCCCTGATGCTGGGCACGACAGGTGTTGGCAATGCGATTGCCAATGGCGAGACGCGGACCTTGTCGCTCAAGCACATGCATACCAAGGAAACGCTGACTATTACTTACAAGAATAATGGCAGTTTTGATCGCGATGCCCTTGAAAAACTGAACTGGTTCCTGCGGGACTGGCGTCGCAACGAGCCGACGAGCATGGACCCCCGCCTCTTCGATATTGTCTGGGAGACGCACCGGCAGGTCGGCTCGCAAGACGCGATCCATGTTGTTTCCGGCTATCGATCTTCCGAAACCAATTCCATGCTCCGTCGCCGGTCGAAGGCGGTCGCCAAAAATTCCCAGCATATGCTCGGCAAGGCGATGGATTTTTATTTGCCGGACGTGTCCGTCAACGCCATTCGCGACGTCGGGTTGCGAATGCAGCGTGGCGGCGTCGGCTATTACCCGACAGCCTATACGCCCTTCGTCCATCTTGATGCCGGCAGTGTCCGCCATTGGCCGCGCATGAGCCACGATCAATTGGCGAGGATCTTTCCGTCGGGAAAAACAGTCCATATTCCTTCCAATGGCAGGCCGCTAGAGCGTTATGCCGAGGCAGAAGCCGAGATTATTGCCAATGGCGGAAGCGTCATGATGGCTGGTCTGGGTGATTCGGAAGCGGATACAAGTGATAGGCCGAAGACGAAGAGCCTTTGGGCGACGCTGTTTGGCGGAGGGAATGACGACGAGGACGCGGATATCGTCACCCAACCGGAAGCTGCGCCGCAGATCGCGAAAGCGCCTGCAAAGGCAGTCGAAACGGCACAGGCGGAGCCTGAAGATACAGCGCCGGCAAAGCCTGTCGTAGTTGCGGCTCTGTCGCCTGCCGCGCAATCTGCCCAACCTGCCATTGCCGCAAAAGCGAGCACGCAGCCAATCGTCGCACAGCCAATACCTCTGCCTTTGGGACGGAACCAGAAAGGCGGCATCGGCGAAGCGATCATGGTGGGTCCCGCACAACCGCAATTTGTCTGGCAGAAGGGTGCCGAACCGGTTGTGACGGCCTCGCTGAGGAAGGTAACCTATTCCTTGGTGGCGATGCGCTTGCCGCCAATGCGGGAGAAAGGCACGGCATCAGTTCCGGCTGTCCTTGCTGCGGCGAATGTCCCGCTGCCACCAGTCCGCCAGCGCGAAAACGTGAAGGTTGCCGAGGCCGTTCAAACGGATCCGGTCACAGTCGGGTCCATTGCGCCTAAATCTGTCAAGGCAATCAGGGCTGCGGTGGTGGCTCCAGCCGTAAAGGCAAAAAACATCAAGACCGCTAATGTCAAAGCAGCCATCAAATCGTCTGGTTCATCCGGATTTACAGCGTCACCAGACACAATTCTGAAGCCTGGCGTCTTTTCCGGCGGGTTTACGGGTGCTCAGCAAACCGTCAGTGCCGGCTTTCAGGCCAATTAATACGGCATTCCGAGCGCCTGAAGATACAGCTCCATAATGGCTTGTTCTTCCTGCCGCTCGGCGTGGTCCTTGCGGCGCATGGACACGATTTTGCGCATGACCTTTGTGTCATAGCCATTGCCCTTGGCCTCGCTATACACTTCGCGCAGATCACCTGCGAGCGCCGCTTTCTCTTCTTCGAGACGTTCGATTCGTTCGATGAATGCTTTGAGTTGGTCTGCAGCAACAGTATTGGACATGAGCGCCTCTCATTTGATCGCAAGGGTGCGTCCGTTCATGTCGGCCAATCAGCCGCGAGGGTCAAGAACGACTTGATCAGGAGAGGCCGCAGCCTGTGGATGACGGCATGGTCATGCGGTTTGGCGGCGATGGACAGGATCTTCGAGCAGCGTCGAAAGAACCGGCACCAAACGGTCGGCCCATGCCTGCGCATCGCGCTTCGAGGCAATCAGATCTTGCCTGATTTCGATCAGCGTATTGGAAAGACCGCGCCGGATCGCGTGCCGGTCAATCACATCGCCGGGCAATGCACCATGATATGGCTCGTTATCGCCGACCACCAGATCATCCGCGTTGCGCAAGGCATTAATCAGCGGCAGCGAGAAGCGTCCGTCGCCTGCCCATAAAACACCCACATGCCAAGGGCGCGGCACGCCACGCCAGACCGGCGTGAAAGAGTGCATGGAAATGATCACCGGCACCACGCCAGCTGCAAGCGAAGCATCGATCGCCTTGGTGATCGCGCGGTCATAGGGCGCATGAAAACGCCCGATCCGGCGTTCGATTTCGGCATCGTCTACCCAGCGATTGCCGGGAACCATCGCGCCATCCGACAGGCGCATCACGAGGGTGGGATCGTCAATGCCGCGATTCGGATCAATCACCAGCCGGGAAAATTGGGTCAGAAGCGCCGGTGCGCCGAATAGATCCGCCAATCGCCGCACAACATGCGCCGCGCCGATATCATACCCGATATGGCGTTCGAGCTGTTCGTCGGGGAGCCCCAATTTCTGATACTCATCGGGAATCGCATTCGATGCGTGATCGCATAGCAGGATCAAGCCGCGCGCCGGGTCGCCTGCAAGGGACTCAACCGACATTTCGGGCGCATGATCGGGTGTTCGGGCGAAGGATTGGTCCGGGAATAACATGTCAGGTCTGCCTCAAGCGAACGGCTTTGCGTGGTGACGGATCAGCGATGATGCACTAGGGAAGTCGGAGTGAGTCGTATCGGGAACCTTATGTCAACGTCATCAATTCAAAAAGTGTCACTTCCCGGTCTTGATCCTGTCGGGCTCTTTGCCGTTGTCGGCGGTGCACTGGCGATGGGCGTGTCCCCCATCTTCGTCCGCTTTGCGAGCATGTCGGATGTCCCCGCCTTTGCATCCGCCTTCTGGAGGGTCGCGCTTGCTTTGCCGGTTCTCTATGCGTGGGCCTTGCTTGAGGAAAAACGCGCGGGGAAGGGACCCCAGCCGACCTTCACACGCTCTTCGATCCTTGCTGGGTTCCTGTTTGCAGGCGATTTGTTGCTCTGGCACGTGGCGATTATGAACACGACAATCGCCAATGCGACCTTCTTCGGAACGACAACTCCGATCTGGACGGTTCTGGTCGCGGGCTTGATTTTCAAGGAGAAGATCGCTGCTTCCGCCTATTGGGGCATCGCGCTCTGCGTTGCCGGAGGCGCGGCACTGGTTGGTCAATCGATGGAGATCAATCCGGCCCATGTCATGGGCGATCTGCTCGGCATTGGGACCGCGTTCTTTTTTGGTCTATATTTTTTTGCCGTCCGGGGTGCCCGACTTCAGGCAGGCGCGGCGCGGGTTACCTTCGGTCTTTCGCTGGTAACGGCACCCATTCTAGGGGCGGCGGCGCTTCTGAACGGCGACCAGTTCCTGCCATCGGACGGAAAGGGTGTCGCAGCTCTTCTGGCAATGGCACTGGTGAGCCATGCCGGCGGGCAGGGGCTTCTCGCCATCGCGCTCGGCCGTTTGCCGACCGTTTTCACATCGCTCGTTATCTTCATTGAAGCCATCGGTGCGGCTTTGATTGCCTGGCTGGTGCTTGATGAGTCGCTTGGCTGGTTGCAGGCGCTCGGAGGAGTTCTTATTCTGGGCGGTATCTGGATCTCCCGGCCTCGGGAAAGGAAGGAGCGCACCTAATAATGCCGGATATTGACCGCCCTTTATTGCTTCACCGCATGTTCGAGGCAGCCGTTCGGGCTGCCCATCCCGATTTTTGTTTGGTGCCTCATTTGCCGCTGCCGCCCGAAGGCGGGCGCATGATGATCCTCGCGGCGGGCAAAGCCGCAGGCAGCATGATGCGGGTGGCCGAAAAACACTATCGCGAGACGCACGGTCTCGGACCGGACCGCTTGGTCGGGCTTGGTGTCGCCCGCATCGGGTATGGCGCCGAAACACCCACCCTCAAAGTGCTTGAGGCCGGTCATCCTGTCCCCGATGCTGCCGGTATCGCGGCGACGCGACAGGTGATGGAACTTGCGAACACCGCCACGGCCAAGGATCAGGTCCTCGTCCTTCTGTCGGGTGGCGGGTCTGCCAACTGGATTGCGCCGGCGGGTGCTCTCACGCTGGCCGAGAAACAGGGCATCACGCGGGCGCTTCTGAAATCGGGCGCGACCATCTCGGAAATCAATACGGTTAGGAAGCACCTCTCTGCAATCAAAGGTGGCCGCTTGGTGCGCTTGGCGTCGCCCGCACCCGTTCTGACCTTGGCCATTTCCGATGTGCCGCATGATGACCCGTCGATCATCGCATCCGGCCCTACAGTGCCTGACCCGTCGACGCTTGCGGACGCGCGCGCAATCGTTGAAAAATACCGCATCGAATTGCCCGGGTCAGCGCGCGCTTTGTTGAATGATCCCGCTAATGAAACCCCCAAGCCCGGTGATCCCGTTTTTTCAAAGTCGGAATTCAGGCTGGTGGCACGCCCTGCCCAGTCCGTCGAAGCCGCCGACGAAATTGCTCGTCATGCAGGGTATAAAGTGCAAAATCTCGGTGCCGACCTCGAGGGCGAGGCGCGGCATGTCGCAGCTCTGCATGCCAAACTCGCCCGCGACGCCGCAAAGTCTGGCCAGCGCCTTGTTTTGTTGTCGGGTGGTGAGCTCACTGTCACCGTCAAGGGGCAGGGGCGCGGGGGCCCCAATCAGGAATATGCCCTCGCACTCGCGCTGGAGCTGGGCGGACATCCCGGCATTATTGCATTGGCCGGCGACACCGACGGAACGGATGGCGGCGGCGGGAATGCCGATGATCCGGCCGGCGCCCTGATTGACGAAACGACACTCGAACGTGCCGCAGCGTTGGGTTTGAATCCAGCGGCATTTCTTGCCAATAATGATGCGACGGGGTTCTTCGGGCATCTGGGCGATTTACTGACGCCCGGGCCGACAGGAACGAATGTAAATGATTTGCGCGCGATCATTATCGGCTAGGCTTGGCTCATGCGGGGGTGACAAGTGCTGACTCTCGTGAGATTAAAGCGAATGAGGAGCAATCTGCGCACGATCTTCTGCTGTTCTACATTCATTGCGCTTCTTTTTGGGAGCAGTTCGGCTGCATATGCGGACCTTCGTGTCTGCAATATGACATCAAGCCGGATTGGCATCGCGATTGGCTATCGGACAACAGAGGCGTGGCGCACCGAAGGATGGTGGAACCTGAAACCGAATGCCTGTGAAAGTGTGATACCGGGAGATTTATTGTCACGATTTTATTACCTTTATGCGCAAGACTATGATCGGGGCGGGGAATGGAGCGGAACGTCGCCCATGTGCACGCGCGATCGCCAATTCACGATCGAGGGCATCGAGGATTGTCTCGCGCGCGGGTACGAACGGTCGAAATTTTTTGAGGTTGATACAGGTGAACAGAAAAGTTGGACAATTCAGTTGAATGACCCGACCCGTTTGCCGCAGAAAACACAGTAGGACATCGAATGAGACGGCTTAGACGCGTTAAGATCATCGCCACATTGGGGCCGGCTTCGGCAAACCCCGAAATGGTCAGCAAACTATTTCTCGCGGGCGTTGACGTTTTCCGGATCAATATGAGCCATGCCTCGCATGACGGCATGCGCGCGCAGATTGCCATGATCAGGGCAACGGAGAAGCAGTTTGGTCGGCCGATTGGCATTCTGGCCGATCTTCAGGGCCCGAAATTGCGCCTCGATACGTTCAAAGACGGCGCCGAGCACTTGGAGAAAGGCGCAACCTTCGTCCTCGACTCAAACACGACACCGGGAGACCGGACGCGCGTTCACCTGCCACATCCTGAAATTCTGGCGTCGCTTCAGGAAGGACATGTGATCCTCATTGATGACGGCAAGGTCAAGCTGCGCGTAACACACGCAACCAAGACGAAAGCGACGACCATTGTCGAAGTGCCCGGCAAGGTATCCAACCGCAAAGGTGTCAGCCTGCCCGACACCACCATTCCCGTCTCGGCCATGACTGAGAAGGACCGGTCGGATCTCGAAGCCGCGCTGGAAGCGGGGATCGACTGGATTGCCCTGTCTTTCGTCCAGCGCCCCGAGGACGTGGCCGAAGTCCGCAAAGTCGCACGCGGTCGTGCACTCATCATGTCGAAGATCGAAAAG
Organism: Alsobacter soli; assembly: GCA_945883115.1. Lineage (GTDB taxonomy): Bacteria > Pseudomonadota > Alphaproteobacteria > Rhizobiales > Beijerinckiaceae > CAIUPE01. The sequence goes on along the minus strand of CAMCXA010000015.1, from coordinate 14,052 downwards.
CCGCAGGCGATTGCCCGCCTTGACGAGATTATGGAGATTTCGGACGCCTTAATGGTGGCTCGAGGCGATCTCGGCGTTGAAATGCCGCTCGAAAAGGTTCCCGGCCTGCAAAAGCGGATCACGCGAAATGCGCGCCGTCTCGGAAAACCCGTTGTTGTTGCAACACAGATGCTCGAATCGATGATCACATCGCCGGTGCCGACGCGCGCCGAGGTGTCGGACGTCGCAACAGCTGTGTTTGACGGGGCAGACGCAGTTATGCTTTCCGCTGAATCAGCCGCCGGCGACTTCCCGATCGAGGCCGTTTCAACGATGAACCGGATTGCGGAGGAAGTTGAGAACGATCCGCTCTATCGCAGCATCATCGCCAATCAACGCGCTTCCGCAGAAGCGACAGGCGCTGATGCCATTGCAATGGCAACGCGGGACGTTGCTGAAACGCTGGATCTGAAGGCTATCGTTGCTTGGACAGCTTCGGGTGCAACCGGCTTACGGATTTCGCGCGAGCGCCCGGAACCGCCAATTCTCGCACTGACGCCTATCGTCAACACGGCGCGACGCCTTGCGCTCGCCTGGGGCGTTCACGCCATCGTGACGGAAGATGCCCGCGATGTAGATGATATGGCGGCCCGCGCCTGCCAGCTCGCCGCCGCAGAAGGATTTGCCCATACGTCGCAGCGCATCATTGTTGTGGCAGGCGTCCCGTTCGGAACGCCCGGCGCAACGAATATGATCCGGATTGCTTTCGTGCAGTAAAACCCACGTATTTTCAGGCAGCGCCGATCCGGAGCAGATCGAGCACATGGAGCAGGCCGACAGGCTTGCCTTCCTGCACGACGATCAGCGAATTAAGTTTGCGGCTGTCCACCATTTCAAGTGCCTCAGCGACAAGTGCGTCCGGTGCGATGGTTTTTGGCTTTTTCGTCATGATTTCTTCCGCAGTCCGGCTGAGAAGCGAAGCCGACATGTGCCGGCGCAAATCACCGTCCGTCACAAGACCACACAGGCGACCATCGGCATCGATAACAATCGCGCAACCGAGTCCCTTTGAGCTGATGGTCAAAATGGCTTCCGACATCGGCGTTTGCGGATGAATAAACGGCAACCGGTCCCCTGAATGCATGACAGCGCGCACCTGCTTGAGCTGCACGCCGAGCTTGCCGCCCGGATGGAAACGCCCGAAATCATTCGGCGTGAAACTCCGGCTTTCGAGCAACGCAATCGCCAGCGCGTCGCCCAGCGCGAGCTGCATCGTCGTCGAGGTTGTCGGCGCGAGCCCGTTCGGGCAGGCTTCACGCGCACTCGGAAGCGTGAGGCAGATATCGGCCTCGCGACCGAGAGCACTGTCCGATTTCGAGGTAAACGCGATGAGATTGACCCGGAACCGCTTGGCATAAGCAACAAGATCAGCCAGTTCCGCGGTTTCGCCCGACCATGACATGGCAATGATCACATCATCAGGCTGGATCATGCCGAGATCGCCATGGCTTGCCTCACCCGGATGGACAAAATAGGCGGGCGTGCCCGTGGATGCGAGCGTCGCGGCCATTTTGCGTCCGATATGCCCGGATTTCCCCATTCCCGAAATAATGACACGGCCTGTTGATGCGAGGATCATATTGACGGCGGCGCTAAAGAGCGGCCCGAGGTCCGATTTGAGCGCAGTGGCGAGTGACTCCAGTCCCGTGATCTCGGTTGCGAGCGAGCGAAGGCCTGACTCAACGGCCGCGTCGCGCTCTGTTATCTCTGTTTTCTGCATCGCCTTCATGTGTTTTGCCTTCTGGCTAAAAGTTTTTCGATTTCGCTGCGCGCGAGCGATCCGAACTCCGGACGTGCCAGCGCATAAGCGACATTTGCAGTGAGGAAACCAATTTTCGTGCCAGTATCAAAAACCTCGCCATCAAAGACATGGGCAAGGAACTTTTCGGTCTCGAGCAAGGTCAGCATGGCATCGGTCAACTGTATCTCGCCGCCTGCGCCCTTCTGCTGGCGGCCAAGAATATCGAAGATTTTCGGCGAGAGAACATAGCGCCCCGAAATGGCAAGATTCGAGGGTGCAGTGCCCGCCGCAGGCTTTTCCACCATGTTCCGGATTTGTTGCGATCCGTCAGCGAGCGGCACGGCATCGATGATCCCGTAGGAGGGCGTCTGCTCCATCGGAACGGCGTATACACTCACGCTATTGGCCCCGGTTTTTGTGTGTTGCTCGATCATCCCCTTCAGGCAGGGCTCGATTCCGTGATGCAGCATATCGGGAAGGAGAACCGCGAACGGCTCGTCACCGACAAGCTCCCGCGCGCACCACACCGCATGGCCCAAGCCGAGGGGGGCCTGTTGCCGGGTGAAACTCGTCTGGCCCGCGCCGGGCAAGTCGTCCGCAAGCAGGGCAAGGTCCGCATGGCGGTTACGGCTCGCCAGCGTATGGTCGAGCTCGAAGGCGATATCGAAATGGTCTTCGATGGTGCCTTTGTTGCGACCGGTGACAAAAATGAAATGTTCGATGCCGGCAGCTCGCGCCTCGTCAACAACATGCTGGATAACCGGACGATCGACGACTGGCAGCATTTCCTTCGGGATTGCCTTTGTTGCCGGTAGAAATCTGGTTCCCAGCCCTGCGACGGGAAAAACGGCCTTCCGAATGCGCATGGAATAGGTCTCCGGCTTCGAGGTCTGCAACGGGAACATCTAGGGTCCTGTAACGAACCTTCTCCTCATACGTCAAAAAAGCCGGCACGAAAATGATTTTTCATCTCTGTTCGATCATCATCGGGAATCGTCAATACAATCCTAACCATCCCGCGCCATATTCATGCCTGCTTCTTCAACGAGATTTTGACGCATGACACTTCTCCTTCGCAGCTTCGTTCTTGCCCTGCTTGTTCTGACGTTGAACGCAGTCCCCGCGGATGCTGCTTCGTCAAAGACAAAAAAGGCAGCAACCAAGAGAACATCGTTCGAGACCTTTGTCGTGCAGCTCTGGCCCGCAGCATCGGCGCGCGGCGTTTCACGCGCCACCTTCGATCTCGCGTTCAAAGGCGTGACACCCGATCCGTCAATTGTGGAACTGACACGCAAGCAATCCGAATTCGTCAAACCGGTCTGGGACTATCTCTTCAGCGCAACCGCACCCGTCCGTGTTCAGCGCGGCATTACCGCCCATGATGCGTGGGGCGATACGTTGTCAGTCATTGAGCAGCGCTATGGCGTAGACCGCTCGGTCTTGTTGGGCGTCTGGGGAATGGAAACCAGTTTTGGCGGCTTCACCGGCGGCAAGGACGTGATCCGTTCGCTCGCGACCCTCGCCGCGATCAAATATCGCGGAACCTATTTCCGGACCGAATTGCTGACAGCACTGGAGATTTTGCAGCAAGGCCATGTTGAGCGCTCGGCCATGCGCGGCTCATGGGCAGGTGCCATGGGACAGACCCAGTTCATGCCCACATCTTTCAGGACATTTGCCGTCGATTTCGATGGCGACGGACATAAAAACATCTGGACATCCGTGCCCGATGCATTGGCTTCCAGCGCCGAATTTCTGCGCCAAAAAGGCTGGCAACAGGGCCTGCCATGGGGCTTTGAAGTCATCCTTCCGAGCCAGTTCGACTTTCGCACCGGTGCCCATCCCTTCTCGGACTGGCGCGCCTCGGGCATCGCCCGTGCCGATGGCCGGGCAATGCCGGACCAAGGCGAAGCACGGCTTTTCCTGCCCGCAGGTGCTGCCGGACCTGCCTTCCTCGTGACCGCCAATTTCGATGTGATCAAGCGCTATAACGCTTCGGATGCCTATGCGCTGGGCGTGGCGCATCTGGGCGATTTGCTCATGGGCGGCGAGGCATTCCGCGCCGCATGGCCGGAGCACGAGAAACCGTTGACTCAGGCACAACGCATTGAAATTCAAAAGACTTTGACCCGCCTTGGTTATGCTGTCGGCAAGCCTGATGGCAGAATGGGATCACGAACCCGCGAGGCGATCCGTGATTTTCAACGCCGCCGGGGAATTATCCCCGACGGTTATCCGAATGAACGGATGTTGGAAGCACTGCGCAATAGCGCATCGCTCTGAGATTAGACGTAACGATTATTCAGACTTCTGGTCGCTGCCTGCGCCTTTATGCATCATGCGATGCGAGCCACGTTCGCCTTTGCCATGACCATTGCCGAACATTGGCATTTTAGCGATTTCAGCCTGCTGCTTGGCATCGAGCTTTGCATAAAGTGCATCGAACGCGGGGCGCACAGTCTGGAGGCCGTTCAGCATCCCCGCCATATGTGTTTCAATCGCTGCAAGGCGACCGGGAGGCGTTGTATCGACAACTTTGCCATCTTTCGGACAGCTGGCCTTCAATCCCTCCTGCGCTTTTGTGAGGGCCGTTTTGAAAGCTTCGAATTCCGGCTTCTGGGCATCGGTCGGCTTGATCTCCGATTCCATGCGCCCAATCATCCGTGTGGCCATCTCATCTGAATTATTGCAAAAATGCTGGGCCATGCCGCCCATTCCGCCGCGGTGACCCGCGACCTTCGCCACAACGGCGCCAACGCCCGCGAGCGAGATAAGCGCGATTGTTCCGCCAATAATCAGTGTTTTCCGTTTTAACATGTAATGTCTCCAAAAGTTTCAGGACGTGATGGCTCATATAGCCTGAAGACACCTCTCCGCCCGATGGCGGAAATATTACAAATCGGAAAGCTTGCTACTTACGGGCCCGGCTTTTCGCCGGCCTTGAGTTCCGCAACACCGAGTGCATCCGCCAATCTTTTGCTGGCTGAGCCAGGCTTCAGCGGCTTTTGCTGGGAAGGATCGGGAGCCCAGCCTGACAGCCAGAGTGTTTCAAACGTCGCCCTGATGCGTCCGTCCGGATCGGAAAACCGCTCGGAATAAAGCTCGATGGCACGTAACAAGGTGGCACGTCGCATCGGTGATCTTCGTCGGGCAATCAACGGATTGGTCGCGCCCATCGCCCTGAGATCGTGCATCAGAGCCAGCGGATGCGCATACCGGACAGTCACCGTTTCACTATCCGTGACAGGCAGTGCAAATCCGGCGCGTTGCAACAATCCACCCATGTCGCGAAGATCGGCAAACGGCGCAACATGCGGGCTTGCCCCACCCTCGATGAGGGCTTCCGCCTCGGCCATGCACTGGCGCAATTCGTGAAGCGTCGCCCCGCCAAGCATGCACCCGATAAACAGGCCGTCAGGTTTCAGAGCCCGACGCGCCTGAATGAGCGCTCCCGGCAAATCATCAACCGTTTGCAGGGCGTAAAGCGAGATGGCAGCATTGAAAGTAGCATCGGCGAGCGGCAGGAAGGATATATCTGCAATGATTTCCTGAAACAGATCGGATTGGAGGCAATCCTGTATCGGTGATGCCCGAAGCACGGATTTTACCCGGCCGGTTCCGAGCAGTGATCGTGCGGCATGAGGTAACGGCGTGCCAAGATCGAGAACCTGTTCAAACGTCCTCAAAACCGCCGAAAGTCTATCCTCCAGATCGTCCACTGCCCGCACGAGCAGAAAATCGGCAGGCTGCCCGCTCAAAGCGCGTTTGAGACGGCTGCGGATGAGGTTCTGGTCAAAAAGGGCAGGTGCTACGGACATTGGCGTTCTATGCCGCGTCTTGCGTTCAGCGTCAAAGACAATGCATCCGGACAAGGAGGTTGTTCGGTAGCCGGAAACAGATAGATTGTGCTGATTCGTTTTCTGGATCAGATTTACCCCGATGTCCCGTCTCCTTCTTGTCGTTGCGTGCGCCCTGCTTGATCAGGACGGCCGCGTGCTCATCGCCCAACGCCCCGAAGGAAAAGCGCTCGCCGGCTTGTGGGAGTTTCCGGGTGGCAAGGTCGAGATGGGCGAGGCGCCCGAAGCCACGCTGATCCGCGAATTGCAGGAAGAGCTCGGCATCACCGTCAAAGAGCCATGCTTGGCCCCTTTGACATTTGCGAGCTTCGCCTATCCCTATTTTCATCTGCTCATGCCGCTTTATGTCTGCCGTAGATGGGAGGGCGTGGTCATTGCGCGCGAACATCAGGCACTCAAATGGGTGCGCCCGAATGAATTGCGGAACTTTCCGATGCCGCCGGCAGATGAACCTCTGATTCCCGCCCTGATTGATCTCGTCGGGGAGCGTCCGTTCCGATGATCCAACCCTTATCGCCACTGGCCTTTACAACCCGATTATTCTTTTGCGCGCTCATGTGGTCGAGCGGGTTTCTCTTCATGAAATCCATGGCCGGAACCATTGATCCCATGGCGATGGCCTCTGTCCGCGGCGTGATTGCGGCTACGGTGCTGAGCGGCTGGTTTCTCGTCCGCAGGCTTTCGCCTTTGCCGACAAGGAACGAACTCGTGCCATGGCTTGTTCTTGGCACGTTCAACGGGTGGTTACCGAATATCCTCACCGCCTTCGCGCTGATCCATATCGCCGTATCGCTCGGTTCGATGATTCAGGCCTCCGGCCCTTTATTGGTCGCCGTCATGTCCCATTTCGCTTTTGCCGAGGAAACTCTGACACCGCGGAAGATCGGCGGCATTCTCGTCGGCTTTTTCGGCATGGCCGTTCTGATCGGCCCCGCGGCATTGATGGAAGCGGAGGGAGCGGCCATCGGGGTCGCGGCCATGGTCTGCGTGTCCGTCAGTTATGCGCTGGGCAATGTCTATGCGCGGCAGGTCCGCCATGTCGAACCCTCGCGCATGGCGTTAGGCCAGCAGGCGGTTTCGGGTCTTGTTGCAACGCTTCTGACGCTCGCCTTTTCCGGCAGCGCCGCCTATCTGCCGACCCTTGAACACGCGCCGGAGATGATCGCTCTCGGCATTATCGCAACCGCTCTGCCTATTACGCTCTATATGGGCCTGATCCGCAGTAACGGCCCGACAAAGGCGGCCATGATCGGGTATTTGCTGCCGGTATTCGCAACAGGCCTGGCCGTTCTCTTGTTGGGTGAACACGTCGGACTGCGTGATCTCCTTGGGGGCGCCATCATCCTTGCGGGGGTCTACACGGTTTCTACCGCCCCTTCGATGATACGCGGCTAAAGCATTATTTTCGTCACGGGAAACAACAATTATTGACATGAATCCAATAGTGCGGTCAGATGTCGCATCATCAGCCGGATAGCTGATAAAAACTCACCGGAAAAATCCGGGAGTGACAAAGGGAGGAACACATGACCGATAGTCTGCTGAAAGAGCGGATTGAGGCGCTTTATCAAAGCGATAGACGCTATGCGCTTATCTTCGTTGTCTTGCTCTGGATCACATTGTTGTTTGTGCTGGCCATGTCGTGGTCACACATTCCTGATGCGACCGTGCGAATCGTCGTCCTTGTCGCAGGTGCGTTGGTGTTGGTTTTCAATACCGCGTCGATCTTCGCGATGCTGAACCATTACGCCGAGGACAAGGAATTCATTTACGGCATCGACATCAAATATACGGATGCCCATGGCGAATTGAAAAAGGGAGGTGGCAAATGAGCCGCTACATCCCTCCCACCCAAAGCAAATTCATGCAAATCGTCGACAGCCTCTTCGTGCTTGTCGCAGTTTTTGTCACACTCTGGCTCCCGCTGGAACTGGGAATCGTCGATACTGGCAAATCGGCGCAACCGCGGATTTTTGTCGAGGACTATGTCAAGCTGGATGCTGCAAATGCGGCACTTGCGGCGGCAGAAACACCCGAGACCAAACAAGCCGCAGAAGCTGCGACGGCTGCTCTTGCTGCGAAATGGACCGAGAAGGGCAATGCCGCCTGGAAAGATATGGGCCAGAACGACGTCATGGCAGCGGCTTGGGAAAAGCTCGGTTACACCCCGCAATCCGCGCACGACACGATTATCCAGCAGCGGTTCAACTATGAAATCAACTGGGGCTTGTTCTTCATCGTCGCAATTGTTGTCCTTGGCTATTTCGTGATCCTGTTCCGCCTGTCGGATCAGGAATACCGCGAAGTCATCGACGAAAAATTCGGTCACAACAAATAGGAGCGCAACATGTGGCACATGCTTTCAAACGCCGCCTGGGTCATCGGTGCGGCTCTAATCCTCTGGATGCTCTGGGATTGGTGGAAAACCGATACAACCCACTCGGAAGACATGCTGACATCGTCGCGTGAAGGCGAGATCGAAGCTGTTTCCGAAAAGCACAAAATATAGGGAAAACCATCATGTCTGGCGAAAAATCCCATCTCGCGCTCTTGCGCATTCTCGGACCAATTCATGTTTGGGCCCTCGGTGTTGGTATCGTTCTTGTCGGCGAATTCACCGGCTGGAACTTCTCGGCTGACAAAGGCGGCGCTCTCGCCGCCCTGATCGCCTGTTGGATCATCGGATTGCTTTACACCGCAGTTGCGATGATCGACTCCGAAGTTACGTCGACCGTTGCTGCGGCCGGCGGTCAATATGCGCAAGCCAAACACATTGTCGGCCCTCTCATGGCGTTCAATGTCGCGCTCTATCTGGTTTTTGCATATACGATGCTCGAAGTTTCCAACGCCATTCTCGTTGGGGATTTGATGGTGGCAACGGCGGGACCGGATGCCGGCATTGAGCGGCACGGCTTTGTCGTCTTGATGATAGCGGTGCTTTGTTTCCTCAATTACCGCGGCGTTCTCGTGACGCTGAACATCAACTTCGTCATCACGGCGCTGGCCTTCCTGTCGATCATCATCCTGTTTTTCTCGGTTCAACCGTGGAGCCAGGGTACGGTTCTGCAACTTGGCAAGATGGTAACGCCTGAAAATGCGTTGCCCTATGGCTGGCTCGGCGTTCTCGCGTCCTTCCAGTTCGGAATCTGGTACTATCTCGGCATTGAAGGCACGACGCAGGCGGCGGAAGAAGTCCGTTCACCGGCGCGCTCACTGCCTTTCGGAACGATGACGGGCATGATCACGCTTCTCATCGGCGCGACGATCACCTGGTATGTCTGCGCGAGCATGCTGCCATGGGAATATCTCGGCTTCACCTTCTTCCCGCTTTATGATGCCGCAAAGATGACGGGTAGTGCTTCGCTGGAGTTCCTTCTGTTCTGGGGAACAGTGCTTGCGGGCGTTGCCTCGGCAAATGGCTGCATCAATGATGCGTCGCGCGCCTGGTTCTCGCTCGGACGTGATCGCTATCTCCCCGCATGGTTCTCGGCCGTCCATCCGACCTATCGCACACCCTACAGGTCGATCCTGTTCCTTCTCCCGATTGCGCTCGCCTTTGCGTTTATCTCGGATTTGAACCAGGCAATCACCTTCTCGATTTTGTCGGGCGTGCTGCAATATACCTTCATGTCGATCAACGTCATGATGTTCCGCAAGAAATGGCCGCTCGGGTCGATCCGCCGTGGCTATGTGCATCCGTTCCACCCGCTACCCGCGCTCATTCTGCTGGTGCTGTGCATCATCACCTATGGCGCGGTGTTCCTCGGTTACGGATCGCAATTGATCGCAATGGTCGCGTTCTACCTTGTCGTTTCGCTCTGGTTCCACTTCTACCGGTATCGTTACGTTCAACGCGGCGCGCAATTCTCGATGCCGTGGCCGCGTCCGTCGGGATACTGATTGTCTGATCGTCAAACATCAGGCCCGGGAGCATCATCATGGATTTGATCATCCTGATGGTTCTCCCGGGTCTTCTTGCATTCGGTGGCGCTTGGTATGTGCAGTCGCGGGCTGATCAGCGCCTGGCAACTCTTCGCCACTCAAGGCTTGATGCGTGCATCCCGCTGCTCGACGATGCGCGGATCATTCATCGCGGCGCGGATTTCCCTCTTCTGTTCGGCAAAAGGGATGGCATCGAAATTCAGGTCTCGCTTACAGTCGACACCTTGCCCGTCCGCAAATTGCCGTCGCTCTGGCTGATGGTCTCTCTGGTCGATGATATTCCTGTCGCGGGCAAGCTCGATCTCCTGATGCGCGGAACTGGCAGCGAAGGCTTCACGAATTTCCATCGCCTGCGTCACACGCCCCTGATCCAGAACGAGATGCCCGAGGGCGTCGTCGCCCGAACGGATGATCCCGAGATCGAGTGGCCTCTTGACTCCCTGTCACCCCATCTCGATTTTTTCAACGATCTGCGCGCCAAGGAACTCATCATCTCCCCGACAGGCTTGCGCCTCACGCGCCATATTGCCGACTCCACGAGAGCCAATTATCTTGTCTATCGGCAGGCACGCTTTGACATTGATCCGGTTGATCCGGCCCTTGTCGGCGCGATGGTTGACCGCCTGATTGCCATTCGCGGGACGTATAAATCATGACTTCTGGTATTGCTGACGTGAGCAACAACACAAAGAAGCCGGTCAACCCGCGACTGGTTCTCCTTGCTGCGATCATGGTTCCCGGCGCCGGACACCTTTTGTTGGGCAAACAACTACGCGGCGCGTATTTTCTGTTCTTCAGTATTGTTCTTGGATGGCTGACAACAAAAATCGCACCCGAACACGCCACTTTTATCGGCCGCCATGCGGGCGGATTTTTCATTTACGCCTTGTCTCTGCCCGACGCCTACCGAATCGCAAAAATTCAATCATTCAAAGCGCAACAGGAGAAGGCTTTGCTGAATATGGTCGAGAACCCGCCAAAGGCAGATTAACTCACGCAGGCGTTTTTCCGGTCAGATTTTTGGCAAGAAACAATCCGGCATGGCGCAGACCGCCGCCATCGATGCCGTGTCCCACGCCGAAAGATAAATGCCACTGACAATTGATCTCCGCTTTGCCGAGCGCGTTCGACGCCATGAATAGCGCGTCAAGCGGGATGACTTCATCGCGATCACCATGCACGAGCAAAATGGGCGGCTTGCCCGAGACTTCATCAAGATGTTCCGGCCCGACCAGTTCACCGGAAAATCCGACAATGGCGGCCGGCGCGATCTTACGCCGCATTCCTGTATGCAGTGCCATCATCGTCCCTTGGCTGAACCCGACCAATGCAAGCCTGTCCGCCGCGAGGTCCAGCGCGTTCAGCTCGTGATCAAGAAACGCGTCAAGCGTCGGCTTTGCTTGCACAACACCCCGCCGCCGTTCGGATGGGTCACGCATGGTGAGCGGAAACCATTGTCGTCCCATCGGCGACATGCCTGCGGGTTCGGGAGCATGCGGCGAGACGAACGCCGCATCCGGCAGCCATTCCTGCCATTCGCGCGCCAATTCGATCAAATCATTGCCGTCCGCACCATAGCCGTGAAGAAAGACAATGAGATGTTTCGGTTTGCCGGAAGCAGCAGGAAGGCGCGGACCGTCGAGGCGTGTCATGGGTTCTTTCCGGTGTTGGTGTCAGGCGGAGGTTCCGGCTGGCAGGGGTTCTTTACCTGATTTGACGACGCCATAGTAGGCCCAGAGCAAAATTGCGGCAACGCCGCGCACGGGCCGCCAGCGCTCGGCAAAGAGTTCCAGTTCTTTTGCAGTCGGGCGCTGCGTCTGCTTGAATCCGATCCGCACCGCTTCCTGAAGCGCGAGATCACCTGTCGGAAAGGCATCAGGATGACCAAGACAAAAGAGAAGATAAATATCCGCCGTCCAGGGTCCGATCCCTTTGACTTCGATCATCTTGCGATGCGCTGCGTCTGCCGGCCATTCGGCAAATTCGTCCAGCGGCAGCACATTCTCGCTGACTGCCGTCGCCGCGGCCCGAAGCGCCCGGATTTTCGGCGATGACAAGCCCACACTGCGCAATTCTTCATCGGAGGCGGCATGGATCATCTCGGCGGTCAGACCGGGAAATCTCGCAGTCACCTTCCCCCAGATCGCATTGGCGCTCGCTGTTGACAATTGCTGGGAGACAATAATCCCCGCAAGGCCGGAAAACCCCGCCTCATTCCTGCGCAATTTCGGACGGCCCGCCACCGCCAGCAAAGCCGCCATTTCCGGATCGCGCGCAATCAGCGTCTCAATTCCGTCGTGAAAGTCTTCTTCGCTCTCGAGCATCATTGCGCTAAACCTTGTTCAAACTGTCTTCCAACTATTGATCGTCCCATGATTGCAACCGATCCGTCTGAAACGAAAGCCCCGGCATCTGAAAATCGTGCTGTTCTTCGTTTTGCACCGAGCCCGAACGGATACCTGCACCGCGGTCATGCCTACTCGGCTTTGCTGAATGCCGAATTCGCCCGGCGACTGCATGGTCGCCTGCTGCTCCGCATCGAAGATATTGATCCTCAGCGGTCCTTGCCCCGCTATTGCTCGGCACTCGAGGAAGATCTCGCATGGCTCGGGCTCACATTCGAACAACCGGTGCGCCGCCAATCCGAACATTTCGCTGATTACAGGGAAAGCTTTGCTCGCTTGCACGATCTAGGCGTTGTCTATCGTTGCTTCTGCTCGCGTGGCGAGATTGGTGCCGCGGTCAAAAGAATGAGCGCCGGTGGCATCACCTCCCCGCTCGATCCCGATGGGACGCCCGTCTATCCCGGAACCTGCAGGACGCTCAAAAAATCCGACATCGAGAACCGTTTGGCCGAGGGCAAGCCCTTCCAGTGGCGTCTCGATCACCAGAAGGCGATGAAGCAGACGGGGCCTGTTTCATGGTCCCGGTTCGACATCGAAACCGGTCGTACCACCGCAATTCCCGTTCAACTCGACCGGTGGGGGGATGTTGTTCTTGTGAGGAAAGATATCCCGACCACCTATCATTTGTCGGTTGTCGTGGATGATTCCATTCAGGGCATCACCCATATTGTTCGCGGGCAGGATCTTGAAGCCGCGACCGATATTCACGCCACCTTGCAGAACCTGCTGCTTTTGAAGCCGCCACTCTACATCCATCATCCGCTCCTGCGCGATGGATCTGGCGAGAAACTGTCAAAGAGCCGCTTGTCGCGCTCGCTCCGTGACGAGCGCAGCGAGGGCTTGACGCTTGCCCGATTGAAACGGGAACTCGGCTTCAGTGAATCCCGAGAATAATCAACCAAAATGCCGTCGATATGACCGAAAAGGCTGACGAGACTGCGATCCCGCTCGAAGCGATCCCCATTCCCGTCTTGTAGCGTTCCGCAAAAAGATACGCATTGATGCCCGTCGGCGCGGACGCAAACAATACCGCAACACCCGCCCAGACAGGCGGAACATCAAACACGTGAAACGCCAGAATGAAAACAAGTGCCGGCTGCAGGATCAGTTTCAGGCCGCATAAAACCGTTACCAACCCGATCTCCTCGCGTGAGCCATACCGTTTGAGCGCAATGCCCATGGCAAATAGCGCGCAGGGCACCGCCGTCGCCCCGAGCGGATCGATAATGGACGAGGCAAGGGCTGGAACGTGAAATCCCGACAGCCGAAAAGCACTACTGAACAGGATGGCAATGAGAATCGGGTGATTGAGAACACGCCAGAGAACCGCCCCGGGATGCGCCGATCTCCCTTCGATCAGGAGCGTGGCCGCGCCGATCATGATCGGCAGATGAACTGCAATCAGAAGAAACAGAGGCACAGCGCCCTCGGGACCATAGGCTTCGAGGATCAGAGGGATACCGACGAGAACCGTATTCGATTGCGCCGCCGTAAAGCCGGAAACAATCGCGGTTGAACGGTCTCGCCCAAAAAAGCGGCGCGTAATCAGGTGGGCAATCGTCCAGATGATTGCCGCGCCCGAGAAATAGGAAAACCAATACCCCCAGGGCTGTGTCTCGGGAAGCACAGCACCCGTCAGTGTCTTGAAAATCAGGCACGGAATGGCGATTGCAAAAACAAACTCCGAGAGGCCTTCGCCTGTCCGGTCAGTCACGTATCCGGCGAAGCGCGCGGCATACCCCAAGCCGATCAAGCCGAAGACCGGCAGAATAATTGTCAGAATGTGTAACATATTAAACTCGGGGAACCGTAACCATCACGGCGCTATTGTTTCTGCGGTCCGGACAAACCCGGGGGCCTTTGCCATGAGTGAGCCGATTTCTTCCCGGCTCTTTTTGAAAGTGTTCAAAGCGACCTCATCAAGCTCGCGATTCCGCGGCAGTTTGATGGCCATCGGGTCTTTGAATTCCCCTTTGACCATGACTTCATAATGAAGATGCGGGCCGGTCGACAGACCTGAATTGCCGAGATAGCCGATCACCTGGCCCTGCCGAACGCGAACGCCTTC
>CAMCXA010000014.1 GCA_945883115.1 Alsobacter soli | reverse complement strand
CCCATGCGATAAAGGAAAATAAGGTTCAATTCGACGCATCTGCGCGTCCGAAAGCCAAATCAAATCACCCATCTCGATGCCCTCCCAGATACGGAAGTGAATCAGATAATCGACTGTTTGTGAATCCCTTTAACGGGTCCTGAGCCTAGATTTGGATTAGGCAAAATTCGATTAGAGCGAACGAGGCAAAATGCATAGCGAGAACGTCCTGCGCCTTCAATAATCCATTCGAAGCCTTCAGGTTGCTTTTCAATGATAGACTGAGGCATGGTTGTTCGGTAGCGGACTGAATAGATAATATCGCCAAGGTTTTTTGGAGTAACCATTCCTAATAAATTCGCAGCAACCTCAAGATCACCGCGATTCCATTCTATTCTTTCTACTCCATCAACGTATTTTTGAAAAAAAACCTTTTCAATGAGGCGCCGATATCGACTTTCGTTGCTATTTTCAGCAGAAGCCATCTATACCCCCATAGTTGTTATTCGGGCAGCCTCAGTTTCATTTTGTTTCCGCTTTTTGTTTCCACTTCTGCAATTGCGCGTATTATTTGGCTTTGCGATGTTAAAGTAGGTGGCGGCTTCTGACATGTTCACAGACAGTAGATTTGGGTCGCCGAGCTTAACAATACGATTTGGCCGAGTTGGCTGTATGCCCAGCGCCTTAAGAACCTGAGTTGCTACAACACGTGCAAGCGGCGGCGGTACAGCGTTTCCAATTTGGCGCGCCCCATGCCATTTCGTAATATGAAAGCGAAACCAATCTGGGAATCCGTGCAAACGCGCCATTTCTCGTACCGTTATGCAGCGATTAAACCTGTAGTGGATCGGACGGGGTGACGTAAAAGCTCCACGACTTCCGTCGGTGCCCGCGCGCAGCGTGTTAGATAATCCATCTGGATGAAGTTTAAAAAACCGAGAAATAGGCTCTACGGAGCCAAGTCTTGTCTCGGCAAATCTCCGTTGCGAAATCTCGGTATGTTCCGTTCTCATACTCGATGTGAGTATATTGGGGTCCCAAAAACGCTTGTAACCAAAATGCCAATCGTCGGCTCTTTGTAATCGCATTTCTGCTGAATAAGCGGACAACTTCCCGAACTTTGCCTCAACGCTGTCCAAATGGCTTAGTGTAGTGAATTCGTCAGCATCAGAAAGATCGCCAAGAGCTTCTTTACAGGTTGGGCCACGCGGAAGAATCGCATCATTTTTTTTTGAATCAGCAGGCAAAACCGTGGGATTTGGATATTCAGGTAATTTATGCCTTTTTTTTGCTCCAAATAGGATCAATCGTTCACGGTGCTGCGGAACTCCAAAATTTGCAGCGTCAAGAACCTGCCATTTATTATGGACCAAGTAGCCGGCCTCATCAAATGCTTCAATGATTTCTAGTAAAAATTTCTTTTGTTTGCCGACGGTAAGACCCTTCACGTTCTCAAATACAAACATTTTCGTGTCGAGTTCACGGACTATTCGAACAAAATCGAGGACCAGTTCGTTTCTGGGATCGTCCATTGAACGTTGCCCAATCATTGAAAAACCTTGGCACGGAGGCCCACCGAAGACCACATCGATCGGTTGATTTCCTATCCCGGCTATCTTTCGAATATCCGCCCCACTTACTTTCTGAATTGAAAGCGGGATTATTGCGCAGTCAGGGAAATTGAACTTGTGAGCAGCACAATGAATTGGATCAATTTCGACAGCGGCAACAACATCGACCCCTGCTTGTTCGAAGCCCGGGCTCATTCCACCTGCGCCAGCGAAAAGGTCAATTCCGACTGGTCTCATCTGAAACACCTTCAGTTCCTTTGGCTAGACTAATGAATTTAAAAACGTTGAAAAGTTTTCAGTTGCCTCTCAACATGAGTCGCAAATAAGAAATTATTAGGCTGGTGAGTGGTTTTAGCAAGCCCTTCCTTTGCAAGTGGTCATACCTGTGATGATTTAGTCGCGGATGGAATTTCAAGATAAATAGATCCGCCAAAAAAATCATCCATGCTGGCTCGAACATATTCTGAACACCGCATCACTCAGCCATCCCGGCATTGCGGCTTGCGCCTTTTTCAGTGCTTTGAGATCGTGCGGCGCGAGTCCGGCAGCACATTTTTTGATCAGATCATCATTGATCTCTGCTTTGCCGAGATGAGAAAGAAGCTGGAGGACGGCATTGGCATTCGGGGAGGTCGTGTCCAAAATCGGCACCCGCGAGCGTGTGAGCGAGATTGTCCTTCCGGCAACTTTTTTGATGCGGGACCTGCCACTGGTCGCAAAATTAATTTTCGCCGGAACCTGAGTGGAAAGGCCCATCCGGTTCGCCGCTTGCGCCCCGCTTCTGGCGATTCGATCTCCGCCCTGTGTCGCAATCGCCTGCGCAATCAGGTCGATATCGGGCGTCAGCGCGCCTAACCGGGCGTTGATTTTGGGATAGTCGTAAAGACCGCGGCCCAGTCGACGAATATGACCATGCTGGACCAGACGGCCGAGCGCCACATCAATAGATCCGCGAGCGCCAAGGTCGAGAAAATCCTTGGGTGTAAACGCCCAGCCTCGTCCTTTTCCGCGGACGCGCTTGATGATCTTGTCTGCAATCGCTATCATTTTTAACTCCGAGTATTAGAAAATATAATAGATATTTCTAACAAACAACGGAGAAAATTTCAGGATAGTAATCTGTTTATAGTGTGTTTTTTAGAAAAAAAGATCAAAAGTCCCTACCAAAAATTGGTTACGTTCAACAGCCTTGTTGAGCCATTGTTCGATCTGCGCGCCAGTCGCTCGAGCTGAAAAACAAAAAACTCCGACGCCCTCCCCCTACTGCACTATAAGCGCGGGGGATGAGCCGGTGTTTTGGTCGATATAGGCTTGCGGCTGTTGTTCCGCGAGCGGGGATTCGGCGAGTTGCATCCCGATGGCGCGGACGACGGAGGGCGCTTCCGCGAAAGTGCCGTGTTTGAAGAAGTCCGGCACATCGCTACCTGTCAGATCATACACCCGCACGCCAAGGCTCGTAATCTCCTCGCGGTGCTTCGGATTGGTCAGGTCAAGCGCGCCCAGCCGCTGCCGGTCTCCCGCCAGAACGCTCGAGAGCGACAAGGCTCTGTCATCCGTCGAGGCGAAGAGCGAGATGCGCGTCACCTTGCCGACGCGGGCAAGCTGCGAGCGGAACACATCGAGATCAATATCGGGTGCCGCGAGCATAATCTCGCCGATCTTCCCGTTGAGGTTTGCTTGTCCGGCCATGGCGCGCTGGCGCATCGCCTCCATGGTCAGCCATGTGCCCATCGAATGCGCGAGAATATGAATCCTGCCAATCCCCGCCGTTTCGCTCAAATCAGTCAACGCCTGCTCGAGCGCGTCGCGCGAGGCCGTCGCGCTCTCCTTGTCGGCGCCATACGCAAGCACCTTGTTGCGCGAGGGCCATGTGAACAAAACCGGGATGCCGGTGAAATCCGAATCTTCCACAATCTGCGCAAGCCGGAACCGCGCCTCGTCATAGCCCGTATTAAAGCCGTGCACATACACCAGCACATCGCGGTTCACGCCGACGCGCCCGGAGATCTGCATCGCAATCTCGGACTTGAAGGACTGCTCGTCGAGATCACGCTGGCCGGCAAATACGAAATGGGACGCCTTGTTCGGGCTCCCGAACGAGGGCTGCTCGATCACGCCCGGTTGATGGCCCGGCGGGATGCTGACGGAGCTCACAAGAAACCGCGTATCCCTCGCGAGGTCGCTGCTCTGGGCCCGCTCGGTCTCCGCCTTGCGGGTCGACACGATAAACAGCGGAACAAGCGTGCTGGTCGTTTTAGCTGGACCTCCAACACCCGACTTTACCGGTGAAACATCTGGTAGAGTGGAGCATCCCGTGAAAACAAGCATCGATAAACAAAGGACTTTTATTTTTAAGTTCCATGGAAAAACGCGGTGTTGGACATGAGTCATGACAGTAAACACAGGACTTTCAGATTCGAATGTGAAGATTAAAGGAGTATATTCCTGAGTGCCAAAGCGACACACAAAGTATTTATGCGGTAGCCGGAAATCATGACCGAATTAGGACAATATAAACCCGTTAACTAGTCTTGGTGAAGTCGAGCACCGATCTGAGCCTCCCAACCTCGATTCCGTTCCAGTTGCGCAACACAGGTTCGGCAAGTTTCGCAAAGCTATCATGCTCGGTTTCAGACATTGGCAGGAAGTGTTGGACAATAGCGCCAAGTATAACTTGCGCTGCACGCCCCTCTCCATCGTCACATTTGACCGCAATACCAAGGCCTTGCTCAGGCATTGTTGCGCAATACACGCCTTCCGCGCCCGTTTTCATAAAAAGTCTTGCCCCGAAGAGGTTCATAACATCGGTATCGAACCGGCCTGTCCCTGCAACAAGCAGCGGATACTGTGCGACAGCTTCGCGGATGCGCTGCGCTGCCTCTGCCCGCTTCTTGTCGAGGCCATACCCCGTCCCGAACCGTGCAAAGCCAAGCGCCAGGGCCTTCAATGGCACCGCATAGGTCGGGATCGAGCAGCCATCAATGCCTGCAAACGCGTCCAGATAGGTAAATCCGGTCATTTCCTCGCCAGCAGCCCGAATTTCGCGCTGAACACGGTGATTTGCCCCGATATATCCCTTCGGATCCTCGTCAAGGCCGCAGGAAAGGCAGATAAAAC
Source organism: Alsobacter soli (assembly GCA_945883115.1). Taxonomy (GTDB): domain Bacteria; phylum Pseudomonadota; class Alphaproteobacteria; order Rhizobiales; family Beijerinckiaceae; genus CAIUPE01. Next base: position 45,377 of record CAMCXA010000014.1, on the reverse strand, counting down.
CTGAATGCTTCCCCGAGCAATTATTGTGGAGCGCCGACGGCTTTTCGCCTGAAGCTGCCAACTCCCGCTCCGCTTTGCCCGAAACCGGCCAATGCGCCCCACATTCGAGGCAATCAGCGTCTTTTCCCGCTTTTTTCAGCATGGAAAGTGCCGTTTCCACATGAATTGGTTCGCCGGAATGCGATGAACAGGCCAGCGAAATCTCCTGCGCCGTCAGCCCAAATCGGTCCGCAATGCCGCTCTCGACGAGAGGAAGCGCCTGCAACGCTTTGATCGCGGAGCGCGGAAAAATCGGCTTTTCGACGTCACCGAGCGAAAAAACGGTCTTGCCAGCGGCATCTACAATCGAAATGGCCCCTCTATGGCGGGATTCGACGGCTTCACCACGCAAAACTGCTACAGTTACCGGATTTGTCACTTTTGGCCTCGTTCAATATCGTCTGATGTCTCCCATGCCAGAACTGGCCTGAGATCGCCAGCGGGATTTCTCGCCCGAATTCGCGACTTTCCGCTTGACCTCTCGCTTGCGCTGACCCAGCAAGGAGACGAAACCACGCGGAGACAGGAAAAGATCATGAAAATCACGATGGTCGGCGCCGGCTATGTCGGGCTCGTCTCTGGCGCATGTTTTGCCGATTTCGGACATAGAGTAACCTGCGTTGATCATGATCCGCTGCGGATTTCGGAGCTTGAGCGCGGCGAAATGCCGATTTATGAGCCGGGTCTGGACCTTCTAGTCGCAAAAAACGTCAAAGAAGGCAGGCTTCGTTTCTCCACCGACCTTGCGGAAGCAGCACGTGACGCGGAGGCCATTTTCATCGCCGTCGGTACACCTTCGCGCCGTGGCGACGGGCATGCGGATTTATCTTTTGTCTACGCGGCAGCCAAGGAAATCGCCGCTTTTGCCCATCCGGAAGCCATTATTGTGACGAAATCGACCGTTCCCGTCGGAACGGGTGACGAAGTCGAGCGGATCGTTCGCGCGGCTCGGTCCGGAGTAGAGTTCGCCGTTGTCTCGAACCCCGAATTTCTTCGGGAAGGCGCCGCAATCGGCGATTTCAAACGCCCGGATCGCATCGTCATTGGCACATTGGATCAACGCGCCCGCGACGTGATGTACGAAATCTATCGCCCCCTCACCCTGAACGAGCCCCCGATCGTCTTTACTGATCGCCGCTCATCCGAGATGATCAAATACGCAGCAAATGCTTTCCTCGCCTTAAAAATTACTTTCATAAACGAAATCGCAGACCTCTGTGAAAAAATAAACGCCGACGTCCAACAAATAGCCCGCGGCATCGGCCTCGACAATCGGATCGGATCGAAATTTCTCCATCCTGGCCCAGGTTTTGGAGGTTCGTGTTTTCCGAAGGATACTCAGGCACTTGTAAAAACTGCCCAAGATGCTGGTGCTCCACTGCGGATCATAGAAACCGTTATGTCAGTTAATGACGCCCGAAAGGTGAAAATGACCGAAAGAGTCATTCAAGCATGCGGAGGAAGCGTCCAAAATAAGAAAATTGCTATATTAGGCCTTGCATTCAAGCCCAATACAGATGACCTGCGCGAAGCACCTGCGCTGGAAATTATCAACGGCCTATCGAGCGCGGGAGCTCGTATTTTTGCTTATGATCCGCAGGCAATGCCTTCTGCGAAGAAATTACTACCAAATATCGAGCTAGCGGATGATGCGTATTCATGTGTCCGCGGTGCCGAAGTGTTGGTGATCGTGACCGAGTGGGATGAGTTTCGAGCGCTTGACCTGAATAGAATTAAAAAGCTAATGCAACTGCCGGTGATCGTAGATCTAAGGAACATATACAGACCTAAGGAAATTTTTGATCAAGGTTTTAAATATTTTAGTATTGGAAGATAGTATAAAAATAATTTTATATTTCAAAATAAAATTCTTCAAACTGATTTGAAATTGTTTGAGCGGCATAGATAAATATGCCGCTCAAACGGGGGCTATCGACCAAATCGCCGGTTGTTTTCAGTGCTACGGGCCGGGTGCCGCTGATCGGCCATCGGATCGCGTGTGCCAGACTGCCAACGTTTCCCGTCTTTTTGTTCTGTCCGTGCCGCCCCTGATCCGTCTGCCTTTGCATCAAGGCGGCCACTTCGCGCATGATTGCCAGGCTTCACTGAACCGCTCCGGTTCTGTTGTGGGCGACCTTGCGGCTTATGCCTCGACGGCGGCTTGTTAGATGACTCATCCTCGGCAGGAAACGGCATTCCCGTGCCCTCTCCGAGGGGGCTCTCAATAACTGTTAGTTTTTGACGTGTAACGCGTTCGATCGATCGAAGGTACGAGCGCTCCTCACGATCACAAAATGAAATCGCGATTCCCTCCGCCCCTGCTCGTGCAGTTCGGCCAATCCGATGCACATAGCTTTCCGGGACGTTCGGCAATTCGAAATTTATAACATGCGTGATTGCATCAACATCAATTCCGCGTGCCGCAATGTCAGTTGCAACAAGAAGCCTTGCGCGGCCTTGCTTGAAATCCGCTAGCGCACGCTCGCGTTGGGCCTGGCTCTTGTTTCCGTGGATGGCTGACGCGGAAATTCCAGCATCATCAAGGCGCCTAACGACCTTATCTGCGCCATGCTTTGTCCTTGTGAAAACAAGTGCACGTTCAATTGTTTTGTCCGCTAGCACGACGTGGAGAAGCTGTTGTTTCCGAGAGGTATCAACAAATATGACCCGCTGATCAACCCGCTCAGCTGTCGTTGCAACGGGCGTTACTTCGACCTTCACAGGATCACGTAGAAATTTTTCCGCCAATTCGCCAATTTCACGTGGCATAGTTGCCGAGAAGAGCATTGTTTGGCGCTTAACTGAAATCATTCCGACAATTTTTCGGATATCGTGAATAAAGCCCATGTCGAGCATTTGATCGGCTTCGTCCAATACTAAAATCTCAACTGCTTCAAGTGTTAGGGCGCGCTGATTGATGAGATCAAGTAGGCGACCCGGAGTGGCAACAATAATATCAAAACCCTTCCCGATATCTCTGATCTGGCGTCCAATAGGTACACCACCGAAAATCGATGTGGATGTGAAAGGCAGATAACGGCCGTAAGTTTTAAAGCTCTCGCGAATTTGACTTGCAAGCTCGCGTGTTGGGCTCAAAACGAGCGTCCGGCATGACCGGCGCGGTGTGGGGCGACCATGGGTATGCAAGCGCTGAAGGATTGGCAGCGCAAAAGCCGCTGTTTTTCCTGTGCCCGTTTGAGCAACGCCGAGAAGATCGCGGCCTGTCAGGAGCGGAGGAATTGATTGCGATTGGACGGGCGTTGGCGTTGTGTAATTCTCTTCCGCAAGAACGCGAAGAAGGGGAGGAATAAGGCCGATTTCTGTAAATTGGGTCACTAAGAACATCTCTTTCAATAGTCAAAATAGCCGCAATGCAGTGCATTGCAGCGGTAAGACGGAGTCGGACTCGTCCGGCGATCAGAAAAGTCTATTTGACTTTTGATCGACAGTGGACGCCCCGCGTGTCTGGGAAGTCTTAGGAAGTCTAGGGCTCAATGCCCTGGCGGTCGGCAGGATATTTTACCGCGTAATCAATTCTCGAACGATTAATTACGGGGCTAATTTTCACGCAATCCTGTGTGCCGAAAACCGACGCTGTAAAGAGTTTTTAAATGATGCAGTGCAATATGTCAAGAAAATCAATTTATTCAGAGGTTTATTGTTTTGGGCGAAATGACTTGCAATGAAGAGGATCAGTTTCCAACCAAGAGCCACCAATCAAATCGAGGCAATACGGAATAGCCGGGAAGACTGCATCCAAACATGTACGAATTGCGGATGGCTTGCCGGGAAGATTGACAATAAGGCTTTTGCCACGAATTCCTGCCGTTTGGCGGGATAATATGGCCGTTGGAACTTCCCGCAGGCTTGCAGTTCGCATCAACTCTCCAAAGCCTGGCAACATCTTGTCGCATACGCGTTCGGTTGCCTCGGGGGTCACGTCTCTGGGTGCAGGTCCGGTTCCACCCGTTGTAAGTATGAGCGAGCAATGCTCGACCTCCGCTAGTTCTGCCAACGCCATCTCAATTGCAGATTTCTCATCAGGTACAATGCGGCGGATGGCATACCAGGGGGATATCAGTATTTCGGTAAGTGCCGCCTCAATGCCAGGGCCACCCTTGTCTTCATATTCGCCTCTGCTCGCACGATCCGATATGGTTAGTATCCCGATCGGCGCGCTACTTGCCGCTGGATGGTTCATCGTTAAGGTCCCTGAAAATCAATAAAAATATCCTGCCAAATAAGGCATAGCTGGTCAAATATCTTCTCGTATTGTGATATATTTTATCAGGAGAACTAGCGTCTCAGATATCGGTACTGCTGGGTCAATGTCGTGCGAAGACCACGCTGGCCATGTTTGTCAAAAAATGCTTGCCAGCTCGTGAGTTCTTCAACGGACAGACGATATCGTACTCGCGCTTCGTCAAATGTCAGCTGTCCGTGACGAATCGCGTCAATCAACTGGGACTTGCGACGAATTCCCCAACGAATCCCGTTCATCGGGGGTAATTGGCCGAGCATCTCGCCCGGCATTTCTGTAGTATAAGTCGATGCCATGGCCGAAATATAGGCTGACTGATCAGACTGCATACGCGTGCTACTCTACAAGTAAAAACGAATCACAAAGATTTTATAACAAAAAATAAATTACAATGCATCTGTCACTTGGCGAACCGACCTTGCCATTTATGCGCCGTTCTACCGATTAATATTTCATGAGATGGTTGAGAATTAATCCATAAATACTCAGATAGACCCCTTTTAATCTCATTGACGAGATTAATACCCGTATATGTCAACGCGGAATACAGTTGAATCAGAGTGGCTCCCGCTTCGATCTTTGCAATTGCTGTTTCCGCGGAACTGACTCCGCCGACGCCAATCAGCGGAAACTGTTTTTCAACGCGCAAAAATGTTTCTGCCAACATCCAAGTCGAGTGATCAAATAATGGTTTTCCGGACAGGCCGCCTATTTCGTGGGTCACCTTCCCGCTTTCAAGCGTTGATGGGCGAGAAACGGTAGTGTTTGAGACAATCAGGCCGTCAACGCGCCTGGTGCGGGCTATCCGGATAATGTCATCGAGTTCTGCCAGCGTTAAATCCGGCGAAATTTTGAACAGAACGGGCTTACGACCTGTTCTTGCTATTTGCTGATCACGTGCATCGAGAACATGTGCGACCAGTTTGTCAAACTCTGCGCCGTATTGAAGATCGCGAAGTCCGGGTGTGTTCGGAGACGATACATTTACGGCGAAATAGCTTGCAACGGGGGCAAAAGTCGTGATTCCCGAGACATAATCCGCGATTCTGTCCTTGGAGTCCTTGTTGGCGCCAATGTTTACGCCAACAATACCCTGGCGATGCGCCCGTTCCTCAAGCCGTTTTAAGACGCTTGCGGCGCCCTCGCCGTTGAACCCGAACCGGTTGATGACGGCCTCATCGGCAGGAAGGCGGAACAGGCGGGGCTTCGGGTTTCCTACCTGAGGTTTTGGTGTGACGGTTCCGACCTCGGCAAAGCCGAACCCCAAGCGAAGCATAGCGTCTGGCACTTGGCCATTCTTGTCGAAACCCGCAGCTAGACCGAGCGGATTGGGGAATGACAGTCCGAAGGCGTTGACGCTCAGACAAGGATCACTGGAGGATTGAGTAAGAAAAGGAGAAGTAATTTCAAGTCCTTGTATAGCGAGAGTATGTGCCCGTTCGGGATCGATGCGCTTCAGGATGGACTGGCCGAGATCAAGAAGGGTTCGCATGGGCGCTCCAATGATGGAACTTGGATAACACGGCGGGACGGAAAAGGTCTAAAAATGTGTGATAAGTGAGGGCTTTTCTGTTAAAAAGACATAAAATTCCTAAAAAATAGCGAATTTAAGTTTAAACGACCTCGGAAATCTTGGTCAGCAGGATGGCGGCGTGGGTGCGGCTGTCGACATCCAGCTTTTTTAGAATGGCAGAGACATGGGCCTTGATTGTCGCCTCCGAGACGCCGAGTTCATACGCGATTTGCTTGTTGAGGAGGCCTTGTGAGAGCTTCATCAAAACGCGCATTTGTTGGGGCGTTAACATTTTGATTTTATTGATTATTTCACTATTTTTATTGCCAGAAAATTCCGAGACAAGGGCGCTGTCGGGGGCCCAGGATTGGCCTTCTAGGACTGATTTTAGTGCTTTTTCGAGGGTTTCGGGGTCGGCTGATTTGGGGATGAAACCGGATGCGCCAATGTTCAGGGCTGTGCGGATTGTTGCCGGGTCGTCGTTGCCCGAGATGATGACCACGGGAAAGTGGGGGAAGTTCGTCCGAATGTAGAACAGGCCGGAAAAGTCTATGACGCCGGGGATTTTGAGGTCGAGGAGGATGAGGTCGATGTCTTGTTCTTGATCAAGTTTTTCACATAATTCGTCAAAAAATCCGGCTTCAACGAATTCAGTCTGGTGATTTAGGCTGAAAAGTGCTGATTTTATCGCAGATCTGAATAAAGGATGGTCGTCGGCAATCAGGACGCGCAGCGCTGTATTGCCCGGATTTTTCATGTTCCACCCGAATTCTTTTTGACGTGATTACGGCGGAATTATACTGCGAGTTTTTGAATTGGGTAGGAAAAAACTGTGGCCTAAAAGGGCGTGATGCGAGGGAAACGGGCACAATTGGAACGGAACAGTTTTCGAACGAATCAACTGGTCACGTGTCCAGTTTATTTGGAACACATTTCCAGTCGTATTTAACACTGGAACCGGTACAACCTGTCCAACGTTGGAGAGATTTATTGGTAGCGTTGGAGTTGGACATTGCCGCGTTGTCGGCATTTCCAATCCGAATTGGAAATGTCCAAAGGTTGTTCCAATGGCCTGCCCTATTTTTATCGTAATGACTTGCTAGCGAAAAACTATTGACGAATGCGCGCACTTACGGTCGATTTCAATCATGAGTAGTTTTAGCGACACATTACCCTCCGTTCCGGAAAGCCAGCTCGAGCAGGTGGCGGTGTTGCCCGTGCTGATTGAGCGCGGCAAGCCTGTCCGTATCGTGCTGATCACAACTCGGGACTCGGGGCGCTGGACGATTCCGAAGGGGAATCCGATCAAGGGGCTTCAACCGCACGAAGCGGCGGCTCGCGAGGCAATGGAAGAAGGTGGACTGATCGGCAAAGTGGGCAAGGAAGCACTCGGGGTCTATGATTTCTGGAAGCGTCGGACGGGGCATTGGGAGCTTGCCAAGGTGAGGGTGTTCCCGCTCCGGGTCGAGGCGCAATTGCAGGACTTCAAAGAGCGGGATATCCGCAAGGTACAGGTTTTTGACGTTGATGATGCCGAAGAGAATGTTCTTGAGCCCGGACTCAAGACAATCATCCGAAATTATGCGAAAAGCGTCGAGGGCTGGTAAGATATTGCCGGTTTTCGTTGCGGCTCCTCAGGGCCGGGACGTTCCGTAATTCCTGTTTCGGTGCCTGACGACACATGGCTCAGCAAGTTGCCCGACGCATCGGAGGATTTCTGGCCGCGCTGCTGCTGGCAAGCCTTGTCATCTTTACGGCGGTCGAGGTGCTGCCGGGGGATTCGGCGCAGATGATCCTCGGCACAGAAGCGCGTCCGGACACACTTGCGGCGCTCCGGCACGAGATGGGGCTCGATCAGCCTGTCACGCAGCGTTATGCCGATTGGGTTGCAGGCTTCGTTCAGGGTGATCTTGGTACGAGCCGAACCTATTCCTTGTCTGTCTCGACACTTGTTGCCGAGAGGTTGGTTGTCAGTGTTCCTCTGGCGCTTGCGGCTTTGGCGTTCGCCGTGGGAACTGGGTTGTCTCTCGGGATATTTGCAGCGTTGCGCCGAAATAGTTTGATCGATCATGCGCTGATGGGTTTGACGCAGATCGGCATTGCGGTGCCAAATTTCTGGTTTGCGATGGTGCTTGTGTTGGTCTTTGCCGTGAACTTAAGGATTTTTCCGGCAGGCGGCTTTCCCGGATGGGCGCAGGGCGGTTTTGCGGCAATGTCCTCGCTGGTGCTCCCGACGGTTGCGCTTGCATTGCCGCAAGCGGCCATTCTGGCGCGCATCGTTCGTGCTTCGCTGATCGAGACCTTGCATGAGGATTACATGCGAACGGCGCGGGCCAAGGGATTGAGCCACGGGCAGGCGATCAGACGGCACGCATTGCGCAATGCGATGATCCCCGTTTTGACGATTATGGGGTTGCAGCTGGCCTTTCTGCTTGCAGGGGCCATCATCATCGAGAATGTCTTTGCCCTGCCGGGGCTGGGTCGGTTGATTTTTCAGGCGATCCAGCAACGTGACCGGGTTGTGGTGATGAGTATCGTTCTTTTGCTTGTCGGTACGATCATGCTGATCAATCTTGCGCTTGAGCTGATCTATCTCGCGGTGGATCCCCGATTGAGGAAGCGGAACTGATATGGCCTCCGCTTTCAACACATCGCCTATCGGGTTCAGGATCGGAGCGGGACTTGTGGGGCTTCTTCTTGCGACAGCGCTCGTTTCACTGTTCTGGACGCCCTATGATCCGGCGATGATCGTGATTGCGGAGAAATTGAAGCCAATATCGTTCGCCCATTGGCTCGGAACCGATCATTTCGGGCGTGATACGCTTTCAATGGTGATGCGCGGCGGGGTTATCTCGATTGTTGTTGCGTGTGCGGCCGTGGCACTTGGCGCGGGGATTGGTGTGCCACTCGGGCTTATTGCTGCGGCGCGGGATGGCTGGCTCAGACGGTTGGTCCTGAATGGCAGCGACTTTCTGTTTGCGTTTCCGGCTTTGCTGACGGCCATTTTGTTGCAGGCGACGCTTGGGCCGGGAATGATGAATGCCATTCTGGCGATCGGGATTTTCAATATTCCGGTTTTTGCGCGTGTGACGCATGGTGCGGCGCTACCAATCTGGACCAAAGATTTCATTATGGCGTCGCGGATTGCAGGACGCCGTGACCTTGTGATCTCGTTGCGGCATGTGCTGCCGAATATAGGCAGTTTGCTGATCGTTCAATTGACCGTGCAAATGTCGCTGGCGCTGATTGCCGAGGCGGCGTTGTCCTATATCGGGCTGGGCGTTCAGCCGCCTTTGCCGAGTTGGGGCCGGATGCTGAGCGAGGCCCAAACATTTATTGCGGTTGCACCGCGCCTAGCGCTTGTTCCGGGATTGGCGATCCTTCTTTTCGTGCTCGGATTGAACCTTTTGGGCTCGGCGATGAGCGGGCGAAATGACTTGACGGGAGAGCGGCGGGGGTTTGACGCTCTGTTCAGGCGTTAACAAGCGAATTTTCTTTTTCCAGAAGCGGAACATCCACACTTTCAACGTGTTGAGTCATATTCATTCGCGTAGCTCAAGCTGCGGGATTGCTTTTGGAGGGGAGATGGGCCAAGGAAGCGTTCATCTCGCAACTGCGAAATGGAGATCCTGATGGCTCAATGGGTGTACAGATTCGGGGATGGCGGCGCCGGCGGCGACGCTTCGATGAAGAATCTGCTCGGTGGCAAGGGGGCCAATCTGGCTGAAATGAGCAATCTCGGATTGCCAGTGCCGCCCGGATTTACGATTTCCACTGAAGTTTGCACCTATTTTTATGATCATGGCCAGACTTATCCTGCTGATCTGACGGCTGCTGTCGATGCGGCGCTGGCGCATGTCGGCACGCTGACGGGAAAGAAGTTTGGTGATTCGCAAGAACCGCTGCTTGTCTCTGTCAGGTCGGGCGCGCGGGCTTCGATGCCGGGCATGATGGATACGGTTCTGAATCTCGGGTTGAACGATGTGACCGTCGCGGCATTGGCGCGGAATTCGGGTGATGCGCGGTTTGCTTGGGATTCCTATCGCCGGTTCATCCAAATGTATTCGGATGTGGTGCTTGGTGTTGATCATCATCATTTCGAGGATATTCTCGAGACGCTGAAGGACCGGAAAGGATTTTCGCTTGATACCGATCTTTCGGCCGAGGATTGGCAGCGCGTTGTTGCGGATTACCAGAGCGTTGTGCAGCAGGAATTGGGACGACCCTTCCCGCAGGATGTGACAGAGCAGCTCTGGGGCGCGATTGGCGCCGTGTTCGGCTCGTGGATGAATGCGCGGGCGAATAAATATCGCGAGTTGCATGGTATTCCGGCAAGCTGGGGAACCGCGGTGAATGTGCAGGCCATGGTGTTCGGCAATCTCGGCGAGACATCGGCAACCGGCGTGGCGTTTACGCGGAATCCATCGACCGGGGCGAAGGAACTTTATGGCGAGTTTCTGATCAATGCGCAGGGCGAGGATGTTGTGGCCGGTATCCGGACGCCACAGGATATTTCGGAAGCGGCACGGATCGCTGCCGGATCCGACAGGCCCTCTCTCGAACGTGTGATGCCCGAGGCCTATGCGGAGTTTATCCGGATTTGTGCCTTGTTGGAAAAGCATTATCGCGACATTCAGGATGTGGAGTTCACAATCGAACGCGGTAAATTGTGGATGTTGCAGACCCGCAATGGCAAGCGGACGGCGAAGGCCGCGCTGCGTATCGCGGTGGAACTGGCAGCCGAAGGCGTGCTCACACAGGAAGAAGCGATCGGGCGGATCGAACCCTCTTCGCTTGACCAATTATTGCACCCGACCATCGACCCGAAGGCGGAGCGGCGGGTGATCGCTTCGGGCTTGCCGGCATCGCCAGGTGCTGCGTCGGGTGAGATCGTGCTGGATTCGGAAGAGGCGGAAGCGGCCAAGGCCGACGGGCGCAAGGTTATTCTCGTGCGGATCGAAACCTCGCCCGAGGATATTCACGGCATGCACGCGGCGGAAGGTATTCTGACGACACGCGGCGGGATGACCTCGCATGCGGCGGTGGTGGCACGCGGCATGGGCAAGCCATGCGTTTCGGGCGCGGGGCTTTTGCGCGTGGATTATGCGAAGGGCACCGTGACGGCGGGTGGCGTGACGTTGAAGCGCGGCGACAGGATTACGATTGACGGCTCGACCGGACAGGTAATTCTGGGCGAGGTGAACATGCTGGAACCGGAACTCTCCGGTGAATTCGCAACCTTGATGGGGTGGGCGGATGGCGTGCGGCGCATGAAAGTGCGGACGAATGCCGAAACGCCTCTGGATGCGAAGACGGCGCGGCATTTCGGAGCGGAAGGCATCGGGCTGTGCCGGACGGAGCATATGTTCTTCGAGGGCGAGCGGATTGTGGCGGTGCGGGAAATGATTCTTGCGGATGACACGCAAGGCCGACGTGCGGCGCTGGCGAAATTGCTGCCGATGCAGCGGCAGGATTTTGTCGAATTGTTCACGATCATGCACGGACTGCCGGTGACAATCCGGTTGCTTGACCCGCCCTTGCATGAATTTTTGCCGCATTCAGACGCGGAATTGGCCGAAGTGGCGGCTGCGATGGGGGCTGACCCTGACCGGTTGCGGGCGCGGGCGCTGGAATTGCACGAATTCAACCCGATGCTCGGCTTCCGCGGGTGCCGACTTGCAGTCGCGTATCCCGAAATTGCCGAGATGCAGGCACGGGCGATTTTTGAAGCGGCTGTGGAAGCAGCGCGTGTTTCAGGAAAAGCCGTGACACCCGAAATCATGGTGCCGCTGGTGATGACCAAGGCGGAACTCGACCATGTGAAGGCGCGGATTGTGGCGATGGCGAAGGCTGTGGAAGCGGAGACGGGCACAACGCTGCACTACCAGATCGGCACCATGATCGAATTGCCGCGGGCGGCGTTACGGGCGGGCGAGATTGCGGAATCGGCGGAGTTTTTCTCGTTCGGGACGAATGACCTGACGCAGACGACACTCGGGATCAGCCGCGATGATGCGGCGTCATTTCTGGGGATTTATACGGCAGGCGGCATTTTGCCTTCCGATCCCTTTGTGACGCTGGATCAGGAAGGTGTCGGCGAATTGGTGATGATGGCGGCGGAGCGGGGGCGGAAAACGCGGCCCGATTTGAAGCTCGGGATTTGCGGCGAGCATGGCGGCGACCCGGCCTCGATTGCGTTTTGCGAGCGGGCGGGGCTGGATTATGTCTCGTGCTCGCCCTATCGCGTGCCGATTGCCCGACTTGCGGCGGCACAGGCCGCGATCGGCGCGAAGGTGGCGAGCAGCGCTTAGGCTTGAGGCGGTGCGGTGAGTCTCTGTCAGTTAATCTGAATATCCAAACCCACATCCAGCACTTGGGCCGAGTGGGTGAGTGCGCCGACCGAGATCATGTCGACGCCGCTTTCGGCTATGGCTGCAACGGTTTCGAGAGTGACGCCGCCGGAGGCTTCGGTGAGGAGGCGGCCCTTGACGCGGGCGACGGCTTCGCGGAGCCGGGCGGGTGTCATATTGTCGAGCAGGACGACATCGGCGCCCTCGGTGAGGACCTCGTCGAGCTGGTCGAGCGTGTCGACCTCGATTTCGATTTTCACGAGATGGCCGATGGCGGCTTTTACGGCGCGAAGGGCGGGGATGATGCCACCTGCGACCGCGATGTGGTTATCTTTGATCAAGATAGCGTCATCGAGGCCGAAGCGGTGGTTGAAGCCGCCGCCGCATAAGACGGCATATTTCTCGAAGGTGCGGAGGCCGGGCGTCGTTTTACGGGTGCAGACGATGCGGGCTTTGGTGTGGGCGACGGCTGCGACATAGCGCGATGTCAGCGTGGCGATGCCGGAAAGGCGACCGAGGAAATTCAACGCGACGCGCTCGGCGGAGAGGAGGGCGCGGGCGGGGCCTTCAATGGTCGCAAGGATCGCGCCGGGGGTGATGGCTGCGCCATCCGCGATGCGAGTTTCAAAACTCAGGGCGGGATCGAGCAGGCGGAAGGCGGCTTTGGCGAGATCAAGCCCCGCGACAATGCCCGGCTGGCGCGCGGCAATGACGGCGCGGGCCTGTTTCATCGCGGGAATGGTGGCGTTGGTGGTGATGTCGCCGGCGCGGCCGAGATCTTCGAGGAGGGCGGCGCGGACGGCGTCTTCGACGAGGAGGGGATTGAGCATGATCAGGCTCCGGCAAGGACGGCGTTGACGATGGTGCGGAGTTCCGTGACCGTCAGGCGCGACCGATGGGCAAGGGTGGGGACGGGGCCCGGGAAATCCGAGCGGAAATGACCGCCGCGGCTCTCTTCTCGGTCATAGGCGGCGGCGGCAATGAACAGGGCGGCGCGCGCCATGGCGGCGAGATGGGGAGATGCGGCGGTGGCTTCGATGTCGGCGAGGGTCCAGATCGCGGTTTTGAGGCCGAGGCTGGTGCGGATGACGCCGACATGGTCGGCCATGGTCTGGCGCAGCATGTCGAGGGTTTCGGGATCGGGCAGGATTTCGGGGCCCGCGGCAAATGCGACAGGGGGCGCGCTGTGGAGCGGAGCGGGGATGACTTCGGCGATGCGGGCGGCGAAGACGATGGCTTCGAGCAGGGAATTGGAGGCGAGGCGGTTTGCGCCATGGACGCCGGTGGAGGCGACTTCGCCAACCGCCCACAGGCCAGGGAGCGTGGTGCGGCCGGCTTTATCGGTGAGCACGCCGCCCATATGGTAGTGCTCGGCGGGGGCGATCGGGATGAGATCGGTTGCGGGATTGATGCCGGCGGAGCTGCAGGCGGCATCGACGGTGGGGAATGCATCGGCGAAGCGCGCGCCGATAGCGGTGCGGCAATCGAGAAATGCGCCGCGCCCGGCTTGAAGTTCGGCGAAGACGGCGCGGGCGACGATATCGCGCGGGGCGAGTTCGGCATCGGGGTGGAGGACCTGCATGAAGCGCTTGCCGGCTTTGTTGACCATGATCGCGCCTTCGCCGCGCAGGGCCTCGGTGGCGAGAGGCGCGGGATCGCGGCCAATGGCGATGGCGGTGGGGTGAAACTGGACGAATTCCGCATCCGCAATCACGGCCCCCGCTTCCGCCGCCATGCTGATGCCGATGCCGCTGGATTGCACGGGATTGGTGGTGACTGCGTAGAGATGGCCGATGCCGCCGGTGGCCAGCACGATCTGGTCGCCGGAGAACAGGCGCGCTTTGCCGGTGGGCCCGCGCGAAATGACGCCGGTGACGCGGCCGGCGGTGAGGTGCAGTTTCTCGGCGGATTCGGATTCATGGACGGTGATGGACGGGGTGCGGCGGACGGCGTCGACGAGCGCTTCCATGATCGCCTTGCCGGCCATATCGCCGCGGACGCGGACGATGCGGCGTTCGGAATGGGCGGCCTCGCGGGATTGGACGAGCTGGCCTTCGAGGTCCTTGTCGAACGGGACGCCGTAGAAGAGGAGATCGCGCACGCGGTCGCCGGCTTCGCGGGCCATGCCGAGCGCCATTTCGGCATCGACGAGACCGGCGCCGGCGGCAATCGTATCGGCGGTGTGTTTTTCGGGCGTGTCACCTTCGGCAATCGCCGCGGCAATGCCGCCTTGCGCCCAGGCGGAGGACGCGCCTGCGCCAAGGGGGGCGGCAGCGAGAATTGTGACTGGACGCGGGCTGAGTTTGAGGGCGCAGAACAGACCTGCCAACCCGCCGCCGACGATCAGGACGGGTTTTGTCATGATGCGGTTAACGCCCCAACGCGATCATACGCTCGACCGAGGCGCGGGCGCGGCCGGCAATGGCTGGATCGATCGTGACTTCCTCTGTGAGGTTCAGGAGGCTGTCGAGAATTTTCGGCAGCGTGATGCGCTTCATGTGCGGGCAGAGATTGCAGGGCTTGACGAATTCCACATCCGGCACTTCCGCCGAGACGTTGGAGGCCATGGAGCATTCCGTGACCATGACGACGCGGGCGGGCTTGCGGGTTTTGACCCAGTCGATCATGTGGGCGGTAGACCCTGTGAAATCGGCCTCGGCCAGCACGTCGGGCGGGCATTCCGGATGGGCGATGATCTGGACAGTCGGGTCGGCCTCGCGATAGGCGCGCAGTTCCTCGCCGGTGAAGCGCTCATGCACTTCGCAATGACCCTTCCAGAGGATGAGCTTCACCTTTGTCTGGGTGGCGACATATTTGCCGAGATATTCGTCGGGCAGGAAGATGACGCGATCAACGCCGAGGCTTTCGACGATTTGGACGGCGTTGGACGAGGTGCAGCAGACATCTGTCTCAGCTTTCACGTCAGCCGAGGAATTGACATAGGTGACGACCGGAACGCCGGGATAACGCTGCTTCAGAAGGCGGACATCGGCACCCGTGATGGAGGCGGCCAGCGAGCATCCGGCGCGGCTATCGGGGATCAGGATGGTTTTTTCGGGGTTCAGGAGTTTTGACGTTTCGGCCATGAAGTGCACGCCGCATTGCACGATAATGTCGGCCTCGACTTCGGTGGCCTTGCGGGCGAGTTGCAGCGAGTCGCCGACAATATCGGCGACGCCGTGGAAGATTTCAGGCGTCTGGTAATTATGGGCGAGGATGACGGCGTTGCGCTCGCGCTTCAACTCGTTGATGGCTTTGATATAGGGCGCGTGGAACGGCCACTCGACGGGGGGAATGACATCGCGGACGCGCTCATAGATCGATGCCGTGGCGCGTTCGACTTCGGGTGTCCAGAGCAAGGAAGGACGCTCGATGCGGCCAAGCGCGTGCAGGCGCGGCGATAAGCCTGCGGACTTGCTGCTGCTTTCTGCAGTCTGCATGGTGACCATGACCTGTTCCCTCTTCCGCGCCTGATCCGTGATGCGGAGTAGCGCCGATATTCATGTATTAATGCTCACTTAGAGCAAAAGCATTATATCGGCAGTCTCACCAGATTTCCAGTCGGAAATGTGCCAACTGAATAAAATTTGTTTCGTGAGAGGAAAATCGGACCAAATATAAAGATTTTAGCCTGTCAAATCAGGTTTCCTGCCTTAAAGCGCGTCGTTTCGGCGCAGTATCAGCGCTGATGAGCCAGCACTTTCCGAAATAAAGTCGGCAAGGCTTCGTGCTGGAGGTGCGCGCGTTCTGTCCAGCGCATTCCCGGTGGTGCTGCCGTTTCCAAGGGGACAGACGCGGCATAGACGGTCAGGGCGAGGCGGAAATGGGTGAAGACGTGTTCGACGGGAACGGGATGTTTTTGCCAGTTGGCGGCCAGCGGTGCGGACCGGGCGTGGTCGGCGGGTTTGGACTCAAGCGTGAAATCGGTTGACGGCACTTCCGTCATGCCGCCGAGCAGGCCCTTTTCAGGTCGGGTGCGGAGGAGCACCGCGCCATCGGGCCGTGTGGCAAGGAAGGCGGCGCCGAAGCGGTTGACCTGTTTCGCCTTGGGCGCTTTCAAAGGATAGCGTTCCATCGTTCCTGCCTGCCGCGCGGTGCAGAGGGAAGCAAGCGGACACAGATCGCACGAGGGTGAACGGGGTGTGCAGATTGTTGCTCCGAGATCCATCATGGCTTGCGCAAAATCGCCGGGGCGTTTTGACGGGGTGATCGTGTCGGCAAGGGTGTGAAAGAGCGGTTTTGCTTTCGGGAGTGGCTCCTCGACGCAAAAGAGACGGGAGAGAACGCGCTCGACATTGCCGTCAATGACGATGGCGCGCTGGTTGAAGGCGATGGCGGCGATAGCGGCTGCGGTGTAGGGGCCGATGCCGGGCAAGGTGCGAAGCACTGCTTCGTCAGCGGAGAAAACGCCGCCGAAATCGTTGAGGACGCGGATGGCGCAGGCGTGCAGATTTCGTCCGCGCGAATAATAGCCGAGGCCCGCCCATGATTGGAGCACGCTTTCGAGCGGGGCCTCGGCCAGATGCTTCAGGGTGGGGAAGCGCGTCGTGAAAGCGCCATAATAGGGGATGACTGTGCGCACTGTGGTTTGCTGCAGCATGATTTCCGAGAGCCAGACGCGGTAAGGGTCCGGCTTTGTCGTGCCGTCGCTTCGCCATGGCAGATGGCGGCGGTTTGCGTCATACCAACGGAGCAAAGCGGGTGCGGCGGTTTTTGCGATGGCCGATGCCTTTTCAGCAGAGGGTTCTCGGGCTACCATTGTTCTCAGGTTTCTTTAGAGCGACGGACAGACTATTTTAGGCATGAAATATCACCAGCCACGACCCTTATCGGAATTCACCGAGGAATGCATCGGCCCCGTGCTGTCAAAGCAGGGGTTTGCCTCGACGGATCTGGTGCTTGGTTGGGCGGATATTGTCGGCGACAAACTCGCCGAGTCCTGCGTGCCGATCCGGATCAAATTTCCGACCAACCGTCATGCCGGGCCAGACGATGCACAGGAACCGGCCACCTTGATGCTCAGGGTTGAAAGCGCGTTTGCACTTGATGTGCAGCATCTCGTTCCGGTGATCATCGAGCGGGTCAATGCGCGTTATGGCTGGCGGTGTATCGGAAAAGTGGTATTGCAGCAGGGCCCGGTGCTTTCGAGACCGAAGCGGCGAGCGCCGATTGATTTGACGGCAGCGACGGAGAAGGCCGTTGACCGTGTGGGTGTGATCGAGGATTCCGGGCTGCGGGAGGCTTTGATCCGGCTTGGTGCGGGGATTATCGGAACGGCGAAAACGGGTTGAAACGAATAGGATTCCGTTGGTGTGACGGAATTTGCTAAAAATATTGATGAATTCGGGAATGAATGAAGGAGTTTTGGAATGGTTGATCGTCGTTCGCTCTTGCGCCTGATGGCGCTTTCGGGGGCCTTGTTGCCGGTTGGTCTGGGCATGGCTCATGCCGAAACCATGAAAATGGAAGATCTGGCGGTTGAGGGCCCGCTTGGCGATGTGTTTATGGGATCGCCGGATGCGAAGGTGACGATCATCGAATATGCGTCGATGACCTGTTCGCATTGCGCGAATTTCAGCACCAAGATTTTTCCGCTGGTGAAAGAAAAATATATCGACACGGGCAAGGTGCGCTTCACGCTCAGGGAATTCCCGTTTGATCCGCTTGCAACTGCTGCCTTCATGCTCGCGCGGTGCAAGGGGAATGACAAATATTACGCGATGGTGGACCTGTTGTTTGCCCAGCAGAAGGCGTGGACCGGCAGCGATAAGCCGACCGAGGCACTTCTTTCGGTTGTGCGGCAGGCGGGTTTCACACAGGAATCTTTTGAAGCCTGCTTGAAAAACAAGGCCATTTATGACGGCGTGAATTTTGTAAAGGAACGTGGGGCCAAGGTTTTCGGTGTCGATTCGACGCCAACTTTTTTCATCAATGGCGAAAAGCGCAGCGGGTCGATCAGCATTGAGGACATGGACAAAATCCTTACTCCGCTTCTCGGAGGTTAAGGGCATCCTGCATCCCTTGGGGAGGCGGGCATGAAGCTGACCCGTCTCAAAATTGCGGGGTTCAAGTCCTTTGTCGATCCTGTAGAATTCCTGATCGAACCGGGCCTGACGGGCGTGGTCGGGCCGAACGGGTGCGGCAAATCCAACCTTGTCGAGGCCATCCGCTGGGTGATGGGCGAGAGCTCCTATAAGAGCCTGCGCGCCTCCGGCATGGATGACGTGATTTTTGCAGGCTCTTCGGGCCGCCCGCCGCGCGAAGTGGCCGAAGTGGCGTTGCAGATCGACAATCGCGACCGCACGGCACCGAATGCGTTCAATGATGTGGATGATCTCGATGTCGCCCGCCGGATCAAGCGGGATGGCGGGTCGGTCTATCGCGTGAATGGCCGCGAGGTGCGCGCGCGGGACGTGCAATTATTGTTTGCGGATGCAGCAACAGGCGCGCGCTCGCCTGCCATGGTGCGGCAGGGGCAGATCGGCGAGATTATCGCGGCCAAGCCACAGGCGCGGCGGCGCATTCTGGAGGATGCGGCCGGGATTGCGGGGCTGCACGGGCGGCGGCAGGAAGCGGAATTGCGGCTGAAGGCGGCTGAAACGAACCTGTCGCGGATTGATGATATTTTGCGTGAGATCGAGCAGCGTGCCGACGGGTTGAAGCGGCAATCGCGCCAGTCGCAGCGTTATCGGGCGCTTTCGGCAGAAATTAGGCGCATCGAGGCGATGATTCTGCTCAGGCAATGGAATGACGCGGAAAAATCCGTTGCCGCGTTGCGCGACGAGGTGATGCGGAATGATGCCGAGGTTGCCACACGGACGCTGAATGAGTCGGTTCTGATCCGGCAACAGGCGGAAGCGGCCGAGGCGATACCGGCTTTGCGGGACGCGGCGGTGGCATCGGCTGCGGCGGTGCAAAGGATGGTGCTGGAGCGGAATGCGCTCGATAGCGAGGAAAAGCGCGTCGAGCAGCGCGTTGCCGAACTGGCGCGGCGGGCGCAGGAGCTCGGTGGCGATTTCGCACGGGAAACGGCCTTGGTGGAGGATGCGCGGGCGGCTATCCAGGCGCGGGCCGAGGAAGAGGCGACGCTCGCTCTCGCTGTCGAACAGGGCGCGGCGCACGAGGCGGAGGCGAGAGGCAGGCTTGAGGCGCGCGAGGCGGCCATGGCGATTGCCGAGGCGGCACTTGGCACGGCGCAAGCGCAGATGGCGGAGCGTACGGCGCGGCGCGCGGCACTCGAGCGGCTCATTCAGGACGAAACGGGGCGATTGGGGCGTATCGAGCAGGAACTCGCGCGGATCGAGCGCGAAAGTGCTGCCTTGCCGGTGGAAGCCGATATTGCGACCGAACTGGAGCGGTTGAAGGGTTCGGTCGACGAGGCGATGGCGACGGTGAGGCTCGGCGATGAAGCGGCCGAGCGGATGCGGGCGGCGCATGAGACGGCGCGGACAAACGAGGCGGGACTCAGGACAAAGCATGACGAGGCGGAGCGCGCGGCGCAGCGGCTCGAGACGGAATTGAGAACGCTGGCGAAATTGCTGGCACCGGGAACGAGCGCGCATGGTCCGGGACTGATCGAGCAGGTTTCGGTGCAGAAGGGATACGAGATCGCGCTCGGGGCGGCACTTGGCGAGGATCTCGAAGTGTCGGATGATCCCGAAGCGCCGGCGCATTGGACGGTTCTCTCAGGGGAGGATGCGGCATCCCTGCCCGAGGGCGTGCAGCCAATGCTGGAGGTGGTGACGGCACCAGAGCCTTTGCTGCGGCGGTTGGCCCAGATCGGCATTGTGGAGCGGGCGCAGGGTGCGGCCTTGCAGGGGGTGCTGAAGCCCGGGCAGGAACTCGTGACGTGCGAAGGCGATGTTTGGCGGTGGGATGGGTTTGTCTCGGCTGCGGAAGCACCGACACCCGCCGCGCGGCGACTTGCGGAACGCAACCGCATGGCGGATCTCGCACGTGATGCGGCTTTGGCGCGTACTGCTGCTGATGCGGCCCGGCAGGCATTGGCGGAGGCAACCGCGCGCGTCCGGCAGGCGGCGGAGGCGGAGCGCGTCGCGCTGGAGGCCGCGCGGGCGGGGCAGCGTGATCTCGAGCAAAAGCGGAGTGTTCTGGCGGTTCGCGAGAAGAGTTTCAGCGAGAGTGCGGCGCGGCGGTTTGCGCTTTCAGAGGCGCGGATTGCAGCGGAGGCGGGGCGTGCCGAACTAACATTGCGGCGCGATGGTGCTTTGGCGGAGCTTGCGGAACTCGCCGAGCAGTCGGACCTGCAGGAAGCCTTGCAGCAGGCGCAGCTGGTGGCAAATGCTGAACGCGCTTCGGCGGCGGAAGCGCGCGCTATGGTGCAGACGCTGATCCGGGAGGGGACAGAGCGGGCGCGGCGCAGGCAGGCGATCAGCGACGAGGTGAAATCCTGGGAAGAGCGGCGGCATCGCGCGGCGGGGCAGATGGCCGAAGTGCAGCGGCGGCTCGCGGATGTGACGGCGGAGCAGGCGCAACTCGCGGAAGCGCCGGCGCTGTTTTTGGAAAAGCGCAGGCTGTTGCTTGATGCGATCAGCGCGGCGGAGAGGGAGCGGGCGCTTGCCTCCGACCGGTTGGCCGTGGCGGAAGTGGCGCTCGGCGACATTGAACGCGGGTTGCGGGCGGCGAGCGGCGTGCTCGGCGAGGCGCGCGAGCAGAAACTCAGAAGCGATCTCCGGCTCGAGGCGGCGGTGTCGCAACAGGGCGAGATATTGAATATGATCCGCGATGCGCTGGACATGACGCCGGCGGATCTCGCGAAAAAGCTCGCAGCCGAGACGAGTGTCGAAGCAGAGGAAGGCGAGACGGCAGAGCGGCAGCTCGAGCGGCTGAAGCAGGATCGCGAGCGGCTCGGGGCGGTGAATCTGCAGGCTGACGACGAATTGCGGGAAGTCGAGGCGCGGCGTGACGAATTGGCGGCGGAACGGAATGATCTTGATTCGGCGATCCGGCGGTTAAGAGCGGGGATCGGCTCGCTGAACCGGGAGGGGCGCGAGCGGCTTCTGGCGGCGTTTTCGACGGTGCAGGGCCATTTCGAGAAATTGTTCGTGTCGTTGTTTGGCGGCGGGACGGCGCAATTGGAGCTGATCGAATCGGATGATCCACTCGAGGCGGGGCTCGAAATCATCGCGCGGCCGCCGGGGAAGAAGCCGACTGTGCTGACGCTGCTTTCGGGCGGAGAGCAGGCTTTGACAGCGATTGCGCTGATTTTTGCAGTGTTTCTGACGAATCCATCGCCGATTTGCGTGCTGGACGAGGTGGATGCGCCGCTCGATGACGCGAATGTCGAACGCTATTGCGCGCTTCTGACCGATATGGCGCAGGCGACCGATACGCGGTTTATCGTGATCACGCACAACCCGCTGACCATGTCGCGTATGGACCGTTTGTTCGGTGTGACGATGGCGGAACGGGGGGTGAGCCAGCTGGTTTCGGTGGACTTGCAGACGGCGGAACAGTTCCTTGAAGCATCGTGATCTTGACGGAATGTTCGGGATAGATGCGAGGGTTTGGGTGCGACGAATAAGCAGATCGGTGAATTAACGATGATTTTCAATAGGTTAAATGATTTTTAACCTCGCTTGACACCCATCATGGCAAAAACTATGTTACGCCCGCTTGAGGGGCGGGCTTGACCTCTGCTTTCCTTATCGCGCTCCGGTTCAGAGTGTCGGGTTTGACGCTTTTAAATGCGGTCTTTCCGCTTGGATTGGAGCAAGCTAATGGTTGGGGTCAACAATGATTCGGATCAGGACCGCGCGCTTCGCGAGCGGTTCGAGAAGATATCGGGCGCTATCGAGAAGAAGCTCTCGGAAAGTGGCGGGGCAGGGTCATCCCAGGATGATCAGGGTTCTGCCGGCGAGACCAGCAGGGCGATTGCTCTTGGTTTCCGCATTCTGAGCGAGCTTGTTGCGGGCGTGCTGGTCGGTGCCTTCATCGGATGGCAGCTTGATCAGTGGCTTGGAACGAAGCCGTGGTTTCTGATCGTGTTTCTGGGTTTGGGCATTGCTGCCGGGTTCTGGAACATGGTGCGGGCGGCACTAAAGAAGACGGTCATACGATAGTATGGCGGATATGCGGAACGGGTTTGTTCCGGGGAATTTCGAGAGTGGGTCGCCGAGTGGTTCGGCGGTCTTTGGTTCTGGCGGTGGGGGCTTGACGTGGCGGCGAACGGAATTGATCCGATCCATCAGTTTATCATTGCGCCCGCATTCCATGTTGGCCCGATCGAGGTGACGAATTCGTCGTTGTTCATGGTCGTGGTTTTGGCCATTATCAGCTTCATCATGATTGTCGGCACTTCGCAGCGCGCGCTGGTTCCCGGGCGATTGCAGTCGCTCGGTGAGGTTGCGTACGAGTTTGTGGCGTCGACGGTGCGCGGTTCGGCCGGGCAGGAGGGGATGAAGTTTTTCCCGCTTGTGTTCTCGTTGTTCATGTTCGTGCTGATTTCAAATCTGGTCGGCCTGATCCCTTATACGTTTACGGTTACAAGCCATATCATCGTCACTTTCGCGCTTGCGGCGCTCGTGATTTCGACTGTTTTGATCTACGGCTTCGTGCGGCACGGCTTTCATTTTCTCAATCTGTTTGTGCCGTCGGGCGTATCCCCGTTTCTTCTGCCATTGCTGGTGATGATCGAAGTGATCTCGTTCGTGTCGCGGCCGATCAGCCTGTCGGTCCGTCTGTTTGCCAATATGCTGGCAGGCCACATCACGCTGAAAGTGTTCGGCGGGTTTGTGGCGATGTTGCTTGGCACGGGCACATGGGCAATCATTCTGGCGCCGTTGCCGTTTGCCATGACCGTGGCACTGACGGCACTGGAATTACTGGTCGCCGGGCTTCAGGCGTATGTCTTTGCTATTCTCACTTGCGTCTATCTTAACGACGCCATCCATCCCGGGCACTGATTTCAATGGCCGGTTTTCTTTCCCTCTAGATCCATCTACCCAACAGGAGCACTCTCATGGATCCCGTCTCTGCAAAATACATCGGCGCCGGTCTCGCGGCTATCGGCATGGGCATCGCCGCAATTGGCGTTGGCGTGATTTTCGGCAACTTCCTGTCGGGAGCGCTGCGCAATCCATCGGCATCGGACGGCCAGTTCGGTCGCGCGTTCATCGGCGCGGCACTTGCTGAAGGTCTCGGCATTTTCGCGTTCCTTGTCGCGATCCTTCTGCTGTTCGTGATCTAATTCAAAAGCCCGGCCGAGCGTTGCGACGCCGGGTAATTTGCCGATTTTCCCGCCCCCTTAACAGGGCGGGTTTTCCGGTTCCGATCTGGCCTTTCTCAATCCTATCGAGGGAAACATGACGCAATCTGCGACGACCTCCACTGAAGTCGGGCATGATCAGCATGCGAAGGCGCCGTTTCCGCCATTCGATTCCTCGACTTTCGGTCCCCAGCTGATCTGGCTCGTCATTGTCTTCGGCGTTCTCTATCTGCTGATGTCACGGATCGCCCTGCCACGGGTGGCTGGAATTCTGGAAGCCAGACGGCTGGCGCGTGAAACCGACCTCGCCGAAGCCGAAAGGCTGAAAAACGAGACCGGAATAGCGATTGCCTCCTTCGAGAAAGCACTTGCTGATGCCCATGCCCATGCCGAAGAGATCGGAGCGCAGACGCGTGATCGTCTGAATGCCCAGATCATGGAAAAGCGGAAGGCGTTTGACGAGGAGATTGCGGCCAATCTCACGTCGGAAGAGCATACAATTGCCGATAGCAAAGCGCGTGCGATGGAAAATGTCCGTGAAATGGCCATTGAAGCCGCTCATGACATTGTCGCCCGGTTTACCGGCAAGGCACCACCGAAAGCCGCGATTGTCGCGGCGGTCGAAAAGATCAACCATTACTGAGGCGCGCCATGTCTTTTGATGCAAGCTTTTGGGTTGCTGTGGCGTTTGTCGTTTTTATCGGCATCCTCTATCGCGCCGGTGCGTTCGGGACGCTGATCCGCAGTCTCGATGATCGCTCCGAACAGATCCGTAAGGAACTCGAGGAAGCAAAGGCGCTCCGTGTGGAAGCGCAACGGGTGCTTTCGGATTATCAGAACAAGTTCAAAGCCGCTGAATCGGAAGCCGACTCGATTGTGGCAATGGCCCGGACGGAAGCAGAACATTACACGCAGTCTGTGCAGGCCGAATTCGATGCGTTCATGGTGCGTCGTCGCGCGATGGCCGAGCAACGCATTGCGCAGGCCGAAGCTACCGCGTTGGCGGAAGTGCGCGGTGCTGCAGTGGATGCGGCAGTAAAGGCAGCCGAGATCGTGTTGCAAAGTGAACTCAAGGGCAGCAAGGGCGATGCGATCGTCACCTCCGGCCTCAAGGATGTCGCTGCCAATTTGCGCTGATCACGAGATTTTCACGGAGTATGATTTACGGGGTCTGCCTGCCAAGGCGGGCCCTGATTTCTTTGAGATCCTGCCAAGCGTAGCGCTTCTGCAAGGGTTGGCGTAGCAGCATCGCCGGATGCAGGCTGACAAGGGCAGGAACTGTTGCCTCGCCTGTCGAACACTCGAACCATTTTCCGCGTATTCTCAGTAGTTGCTCGGTGCGGCCTAATGTCAAACGCGCCGCCAGACTGCTCATGCAGACGACCATTCCGGGTTGAATCAGCGCAATCTGCCGCTTGAGGAACGGGTCGCACAGGGTGATTTCATGTGGTGAAAGCGCCCTATTGCCTGGTGGTCGCCATGGAATGGCAGGGGTCAGGGCGATATCCTTGCGCTTGAGGCCGATGGCAGCGAGCATCTTGTCAAGCAAATCGCCCGCCTCGCCTGAAAATGCTTCACCCGTGCGATCCTCGTCAGCATCGGGAACGTCGCCGATGATCATCAGACGCGCGCCGACCGGTCCGTTCGAAACAACGGGATTTTTGGCCGTCTTGCTCAAGGCGCAATCGGAAAAGATTTCGAGCGCGGTGCGGAGTTCTGCGAGCATCGTGGCGTCAGCGGCAAGGCGCCGGGCAGAGAGCACCGCCTCTTCAGGGCGTAACGGGGCGGTTTGGTCGGTGCCGCGCTGCTGTGATGTTACGGTGTCGTGCGCGGGAGCGACGGAAGGTCGCAGGGCGGAGGACGCTTCACGCGGTGCGGGCGGCCTTTCGACGATGGGTTGCTCGGCGAAACGATCATGCGGTTCTTCATCGAGGATCGCGTCGACACCGGCAAGCCTGTACCACCGCAAGAGATCGGCGGCGTCCGCATCGGTGTTGAGAGCGTGATCCATCGCGGTTCTGCAACTCTATCGGCGTTTCGGACTGGCACGGACGGGTGTACCGACTGACTTATAACACGATCAGTTGCAGCACGGCCAAACTCTTGTCATAGAGATTGGGAAAAATCCCCACGACTCTTCAGCAAGAGGACCGAGTATGAATATCAGCGAGGCACTGGCCACCCCGCGCGAAGGCATGGAATTCGATGTTGTGATTGTTGGTGCGGGGCCGGCAGGGCTTTCCGCCGCGATTAGGCTGAAACAGATCAATCCGGATTGCTCGGTTGTTGTGGTCGAGAAGGGATCCGAAGTCGGGGCGCATATATTGTCCGGTGCAGTGATCGATCCGATCGGGCTGGACCGTTTGATTCCAGATTGGCGTTCCGATCCGGAGGTTCCGATCAAGACCGAAGTGACGGATGACCGATTTTATATGCTCGGGCCAGCGGGTGGGATCAGGCTACCGAATTTTCTGATGCCGAAGCTGATGTCCAATCATGGCAATTATATCGTGTCGCTCGGCAATGTGTGCCGCTGGCTTGCGGGACGGGCCGAGGCGTTGGGCGTTGAAATTTATCCGGGGTTTGCGGCATCGGAAGTGCTTTACGGGGATGCCGGCGAGGTTGTCGGCGTTGCGACCGGCGATATGGGTATTTCCAAAACGGGCGAAGCCAAGGATGGTTTCACACGCGGGATGGAGTTGCGGGCCAAATATACGCTGTTCAGCGAGGGTGCGCGGGGAAGTCTCTCGAAGCAACTGATCAAAAGGTATGCGCTTGATGCCGAGAGTGATCCGCAGAAATTCGGAATCGGGATCAAGGAACTTTGGCAAGTCGCGCCCGACAAGCATCAGCCGGGGCTTGTGCAGCATTCATTCGGATGGCCGCTTGATGGTTCAACGGGCGGCGGATCGTTCCTGTATCATCTGGAAGACGGGCTGGTTTCTGTCGGCTTTGTGGTGCATCTCAACTATACGAACCCGACCTTGTCGCCGTTTGACGAGTTCCAGCGGTTCAAAACGCATCCGATGATGCGCGAGACGTTCGAGGGTGGCAAGCGGATCTCTTATGGCGCGCGCGCCATTACCGAGGGTGGTTGGCAATCCGTGCCGAAGCTTTGTTTCCCCGGCGGTGCGCTGCTCGGGTGTGCGGCTGGATTTGTGAATGTCGCGCGGATCAAGGGCTCGCACAATGCGGTGCTTTCCGGGATCATGGCGGCGGACGCGGTTGGGGATGCGCTGGCGGCCGGTCGCGGTAATGACGAACTTGTTGCGTATGAGGCGGCATGGCGCGGTTCGCCAATTGGCAAAGATTTGAAAAAGGTTCGCAATGTGAAGCCGCTCTGGTCGCGGTTCGGCACGTATATCGGCATCGGACTGGGCGGGCTTGATATGTGGTGCAATGATCTGTTCGGGTTTTCGCCGTTTGGGACGCTCAAGCATACCAAGGCCGACCATGCGACGTTGAAGCCGTTGGCCGAGGTGACGCCGATCACGTATCCGAAGCCGGACGGGGTGGTTTCGTTCGATAAATTGTCGTCAGTGTTTTTAGCTGCGACGCAGCACGAGGAAGATCAGCCCGTTCACCTCAAACTGTCAGATCCGAGTGTGCCAGTTGCGAAAAACCTGCCGCTTTACGGAGAACCGGCGCGGCTCTATTGCCCGGCAGGGGTTTACGAGGTGGTTTATGCCGATGAGGTTGCAAAAACGGATCCGCGCTTTGTGATCAATGCGCAGAATTGCGTGCACTGCAAGACCTGCGATATCAAGGATCCATCCCAAAACATCACTTGGGTGACGCCCGAGGGGAGCGGCGGACCGAATTATCCAAATATGTAACGAAAACTTATTCTTTCCGATTCAGAATTTGGTAATCTGCAGTAATGGCTTATCGAACTTGATGCTGTATCATGCGTGTCCAGCGCGCCCGAATGAATGGGAAGATGACTGAGTGACCCTTTTTTATGCCCGCATGTTGGAATTTTCCCGCCTTGTATTCGTTGCGGCGGTTTTGTCTTTCGCGACCAGTGCTTCAACCACGAACGTAGCAAGCGCCAACACGGTGCCGCAAGATGATAGCGCCGAGTCGCTCTCCGGCAATTATCTGGCAGGGCTTGTGGCGGGGCTTTCAAAGGACACGGCGGTGGCGGCTTTTTATTACGCAGAGGCCTTGAAAGAAGACCCGAAAAGCGGCGAGTTGATCGAGCGGACCTTTGTGACACTGCTTGCGGAAGGGCAGATGACCGATGCACTGAAGCTGGCCGAGCGGATCGCGAAGCAGGAACCGGGTAACGAGATCGCGCGTCTGGCGCTTGGCGTTCGCGGGATCAAGACGCGGCAATATGCGCAGGCGCGGACCTATCTGAACAAGGGCGGGCGGGGGCGGGCGGCTGATCTGACCGCCACGTTGCTTTCGGCCTGGACCTTGGTGGGTTCGAAGGAATTCCGGCGTGCGATGGAAACGATCGATCGTTTGAAGGGCGAGGAAACATTCAGCGTCTTCCGCAATTTGCATGGCGGGTTGATCGCAAATATTTCGGGACGACACGAGATATCCGATGTGATGCTGTCGCAGGCTTACGCGACCGGCAGCAATACGCTGCGGGTGACGGACCTTTATGGACGCTATCTGGCGCAGCGCGGCAATCGCGACCAGGCGAAGAAGGTCTATGCCGATTTCAAGAAATTGATGCCGCGCCATCCGCTGGTTCTTGACCAGATCAAGGCGCTCGAAGAGGGCAAGGCACTTGAACCGCCTGTGGATACGGCGGCGTCGGGTGCAGCGGAAGTGCTGTATAGTCTCGGTGCGGCGGGCAATGGTGAAGGCGACGAATTGGCGTCGTTGATCTATTTGCGGTTGTCTCTCTGGCTTGATCCGACAAATGCAATGGCGATCATGATGCTTGGCGAGGTCTATGAGCGCATGGGGCAGTTGGGGTCGGCAAACGAGGTGTATGATCTGGTGCCGATCAATTCCTCGTTCCGGTACAATTCGGAATTGCAGGTAGCACTTAATCTGGAGCAACTTGGCCGCTCGGAAGACTCGGTCAAACAGCTGAACAGTCTTATCAGCCATGCGCGGGGCCTGGATGCGTATTCGGCGTTGGGCAATGTGTATCGCTCGCGGAAGGAATTCGAGGCGGCGGGCAAGGCCTATTCGGACGCGATTGCGTTGATCGGGCAGGCGGATTCAAGCCATTGGAGCCTGTTTTACGCGCGTGGCATTAGCTATGAGCGCACCAAGCAATGGCCCAAGGCGGAGGCCGATTTCCGGAAAGCACTGGAGCTTTGGCCGGATCAGCCCCTCGTGTTGAATTATCTCGGCTATTCGTGGATTGATCAGGGGATCAATCTGGAAGAAGGCTTCAAAATGCTCAAGCGCGCCGTCGAGTTACGGCCGAAGGACGGGTATATTGTCGACAGTGTCGGCTGGGCCTATTACCGGCTCGGGAAATATGAGGAATCGCTGGAGTATATGGAAAAGGCGGTGTCGCTGAAGCCGTCCGATCCGGTGATCAATGATCATCTGGGAGATGTGTATTGGCGGTTGGGGCGGAAGCTGGAGGCGGGCTTCCAGTGGAACCATGCGCGCGATCTGAAGCCGGAGCCGGAGGATTTGCAAAAAATTCTCGATAAGATCGAAAAGGGCCTCCCTGACGATACGACGTCGGCGAGCGGCGGCTGAGCAGCCTGATGGTGTGGGTCGGGACGGCGCGGGCGCCTGCAAAGATCAATCTGACATTGCATATTGAGAGCCGCCGTATGGATGGCTATCATGAGCTCGCGAGCCTAGTGGCGTTTGCAGGGATCGGGGATGAAGTATCGCTGACGGAAAGTGCGGAGTTGTCGCTATTTGTTTCCGGCCCGCGTGCGGCGGAGGCGGGGCCTGTCGAGCATAATCACGTCTTGCGGGCGGCGCGGGCGTTGCAGGCGGCGCGGCCGGGGCTGAGGACAGGGGCGTTTCATCTGGTGAAGCGCTTGCCGGTGGCGGCGGGGCTTGGCGGCGGATCGGCAGATGCGGCGGCGGCACTCCGGTTGCTCGCGCGGCTGAATGGTCTGTCGATGGACGAGCCGATCTTCCGCGAGGTGGCGCTGGCGACGGGCGCCGATGTGCCGGTATGTCTTGACCGGCGGGCGCGGATGATGCGCGGGATCGGCGAGAGGCTGGATGTGCCGCTGAAATTTCCGAGGCTTCACGCGGTGCTGGTGAACCCGGGCAAGGCGGCGTCGACGCCGGCGGTTTTTGCCGCGATCGGGCTTGAGGCGGGAGAGCGCGTCAAGGCGCGGCAACATTCCCAACCGGCGGAAGACATGTCCCGTGCGGCGGTGTTGGCGCTGCTGAACGAGGGACGCAACGATATGCAGCAGGCGGCAATCGAGCTGGTTCCCGAGATCGGGGATGCGATTGACGTGCTGAGCGGGCATCGCGGGTGCCGGTTGATCCGCATGACGGGTTCGGGCGCGACGGTGTTCGGTGTGTTCGATGATTGCGTGGCGGCGGCGGATGCGGCGCGGCGGATCAGGGCGGCGCAACCGGAGTGGTGGGTGAAGCCGACAGTGATCGGGTGATCCCTTGACCCGTTCAAGGCGCGCTTCTACGGTGCGGCGCAACAAACGACAGAAGAGCAGACGAGACGATGCAAAACACTGGTTCCAACGGCCTCGCGCCGACCCGTTCATTCCAAGACCTGATCCTGACCTTGCACCAGTTCTGGGCGGCGCAGGGATGCGTGATTTTGCAACCGTACGACATGGAAGTGGGCGCGGGTACGTTTCATCCGGCGACAACACTGCGGGCGCTCGGGCCGAAACATTGGAAAGCAGCCTATGTGCAGCCATCGCGGCGGCCGAAAGACGGGCGCTATGGCGAAAACCCGAACCGGCTGCAGCATTATTACCAATATCAGGTGATCATGAAGCCATCACCGCCGGATTTGCAGGATCTGTATCTCAGGTCGCTCTATGCGATCGGGGTCGATCCGAAGGTGCATGATATCAGGTTTGTCGAGGATGACTGGGAGAGCCCGACGCTCGGTGCGTGGGGGCTGGGCTGGGAGTGCTGGTGCGACGGGATGGAGGTGAGCCAGTTCACCTATTTCCAGCAGGTCGCAGGCTTTGAATGCGCGCCGGTGGCGGGCGAATTGACGTATGGGCTCGAACGCCTGGCCATGTATGTGCAGGGCGTCGAGAATGTCTATGATCTGAATTTCAACGGCCGCGAAGGCGATGACAAGATCAGCTATGGCGATGTTTTTCTGCAAGCCGAGCAGGAATATTCGCGGCATAATTTCGAGGCGGCGAATACGGATGTGCTGGCGCAGCATTTCAAGGATGCGGAAGCCGAGTGCAAGGCGTTGCTTGCGTTCGGGGATCGTGGCGAGGGGCGGCATTTGATGGCGCTGCCCGCCTATGACCAGTGCATCAAGGCGAGCCATTTGTTCAATCTGCTCGATGCCCGCGGCGTGATCTCGGTGACGGAACGCCAGAGCTATATTTTCCGGGTGCGCGAACTCGCTAAGGCGTGCGGGGATGCGTGGCTTCATACGGAAGGTGGAGGGGCGTAACCCCGGCGGAATTTTTAGAAACGGCCAGAAATTATCTGGTTTTGGCTCAAGATGAACAGGAGATACCGATGACAGCTCCCCATATTGCAGGCAAGGCACCGCTTCCCGTCGAGGTGAAGGCTGGCGAGACCTATTATTGGTGCTCGTGTGGCCAATCGAAGAACCAGCCCTTCTGTGATGGATCGCACAAGGGATCGGACTTCACGCCGATGGCGTGGACCGCGGAGGCCGATAAAAGGGCGTTTTTCTGCTCATGCAAGCACACAAAGAACAGCCCGCTCTGCGACGGCTCGCACAAGGCGCTGTGAGGGGCGACTTGTTTCGATGCGTCTTCACCTCAGTGTACCAAACTCCACTTCTGAACTTTTAGATTGTAAAAATTGGCAGTTTGGTACAATTGATAAGGTGAGGAGTGTACTTACATGCAACATGCTGATTTCATCGATTCGCCGACAGGAACGCTTGTCCCGACCGAGATGGGGCAGTGGGCGTTTGTGCCCAATGCTTTGCCGCCTCACGGGTTCGATTACGCACGTCTCGCGCGGCCACTCAGTGAAGCTGCGGCGGCAATCGGTGAATTGAACGGTATCGGGCGGACAGTCAGAAATCCCTATCTGCTGATTAGCCCTCTGCAACGCCGCGAAGTGATCAGTTCATCAAGCATGGAAGGCACTTACACGACTGTTGACGCCTTGCTTCTTGCCGAGGCGGGTGGTGAAGGGACAGCAACGCCTGATACCCGCGAAGTGATGAATTATAGCCGTGCGTTGGCGGATGCCATTGCGAGCCTCTCGACGCTTCCGTTGTCTCTGCGCACCTTGCGCGACGCGCACCGGACCTTGCTTGATGATGTCGGGCGCGGAAGAGGATCTGCCATTCGTGCGGGGGAATTCAAACAACATCAAAACTTTATCGGCACCCATGGCAAGGGTATTGAAAACGCGCGCTTTGTTCCGCCTCCACCGCAACAAACGGTTGAATGCCTCGACGCGCTCGAACGCTATTTGCATGAGGAGGATCACGGTATCGACGCATTGATCGATTCTGCGTTGATTCATTACCAGTTTGAAACCATCCACCCGTTCGCAGACGGTAACGGTCGCGTTGGCCGCATGCTGATTATTTTGCATCTATTCATGCAAAAAAAGCTGATCCAACCCCTCCTCTATCTTTCTCCCGTGTTTGAGGAACGCAAGGATGAGTATATTGACCGGATGTATGCGGTGTCGCGCAATGGTGACTGGGAAGGCTGGATCGTGTTTTTCCTGAATGTCATGCGCGATTCAGCACGTAATACGATCACGCTCACCGAGCAGATTCTCTCCCTGCAAACGGGGTATCGTGAAAGGCTCCAGCGTGACTATCGGTCCAATAATCTTTTGGCGGTGGTCGACTATCTGTTTGAACTTCCCGTTGTCAGTATTCCAACGATAAAAGAGCGCCTCGGCGTAACCTATCATGCAGCGAGAAAAACAGTTGAAACGCTTGTTGCCGAAAATATTCTGAACGAAATACCGGACAAGGCGAACCCCCGCCTGTTCGCCGCCCGCGATATCATTGATCTTATTTCTGGAAAACCATCGAATGCCCGATCTTCTGCTTGAACTTTTCTCCGAGGAAATTCCCGCCCGTATGCAGCGTCGTGCGGCGGATGACCTCAAGTCGCTGGTGACGAATGCGCTTGTCGAGCGCGGGTGTCTCTATGAGGGCGCGCAAGCCTTTGCCACGCCGCGTCGTTTGGCGCTGCATATTGTGGGTTTGCCAGCGCATCAACCGGATGTGAAGGAAGAAAAGAAAGGCCCGCGGGTCGGCGCGCCGCAACAGGCGATTGACGGCTTTTTGAAGGGTGCGGGGCTGACGGATATTTCGCAGGCCACGGTCCAGTCCGATCCGAAAAAGGGTGATTTCTATATCGCCATTGTCGAGAGCAAGGGACGGGAGACAGCGGCGGTGATTGCCGACATTATGCCGGGTATCATCCGCGCCTTCCCATGGCCGAAATCGATGCGCTGGGGCAAGGCTTCGGCAGAAGCGGGTGCGCTGCGCTGGGTGCGTCCGCTGCATTCGATCCTCTGCACATTCGGCTCGGAGACGGAGACGCCGGAAGTGATCCATTTCGATGTTGACGGGCTGCATTCGGGCGATACCACCTATGGCCACCGCTTTCTCGCACCGGCGCCGATCCATATCAGGCGGTTTGACGATTATGTGGCGGCGCTTCAAAAAGCCAAAGTTGTGCTTTCGACGGATCGCCGCAAGGAAATCATCGCCAATGACGCCCGCCACCTCGCTTTCGCGCAAGGTCTGGAGCTTGTCGAAGATGATGGTTTGCTCGAGGAAGTCGCAGGGCTTGTCGAATGGCCTGTGGTGTTGATGGGGTCGTTTGAAGAGCGGTTTCTTGATATTCCGCCGGAAGTGATCCGCGCCACGATCCGCGCAAACCAGAAATGCTTTGTGTTGCGCAAAGCGGGCGAGACGAAGCTCGCGAACAAATTTCTGCTCACCTCGAACATGATTGCGAGCGACGATGGTGCCACCATTATCGGCGGCAATGAACGCGTGGTGCGGGCGCGGCTGTCGGATGCCAAATTCTTCTGGGAAACCGATTTGAAGGTGAAGCTGGAAGACCGGTTGGAAAAACTCAAGAGCATCACGTTCCATGCGAAACTCGGCACGCAGCATGAGCGGGTGGAGCGGATTGTTGCTTTGGCAAAAGAACTTGCGCCTGTTGTGAAGGCGGATGTGACCAAGACGGCGCGCGCGGCGCTTCTATGCAAGGCTGATCTCGTGTCGGAAATGGTCGGCGAATTCCCCGAAGTGCAGGGCCTGATGGGCCGGTATTACGCGACACGACAAGGCGAGGATGCGAGCGTGGCGGCGGCGTTGGAAGAACATTACAAGCCGCAAGGCCCGAGCGATGTGGTGCCGAAGGATGCGGTGTCGATCGCGGTGGCGTTGGCGGACAAGCTCGATACGCTGGTGGGATTCTGGGCGATTGACGAGAAGCCGACGGGGTCGAAAGATCCGTATGCGCTGAGACGCGCGGCGCTGGGTGTGGTGCGGTTGATTTTGGACAATGAATTGCGACTTCCTCTCGCACGGCATCATATCGACCAAAGCCTCCTCGCCTTCTTCCATGACCGCCTGAAAGTCTATCTGCGCGATCAAGGCCAGCGGCATGATCTCATCGATGCCGTGCTGGCTTCCGGCCAGCAGGATGATCTTCTGATGATCGTCAAACGCGTCGAGGCGCTTGATGCGTTTCTCGCAACGGATGACGGCACAAACCTTCTCGCAGGGTTTCGCCGCGCGGCGAATATTCTGAAGGCGGAAGAGAAGAAGGACGGGAAGAGCTATAACGAGGCTATTGACCTGCACCTGATCAAAGCCAAGGGCGAGTCGGAGGAGAAGGTGCTGGCGGAGGTGCTTGAAGTTGCGACACGCCATGCGCGGGAGC
This sequence comes from Alsobacter soli, assembly GCA_945883115.1. Taxonomy (GTDB): domain Bacteria; phylum Pseudomonadota; class Alphaproteobacteria; order Rhizobiales; family Beijerinckiaceae; genus CAIUPE01. The sequence continues at coordinate 10,972 of CAMCXA010000014.1, read as the reverse complement.
ATGTCGAGAAAGAGGATTTCGCGGGGGCCATGAAGGCCTTGGCGCAACTCCGCCCCGCGGTGGATGCGTTCTTCGACAAAATCCTCGTCAATGCGGACGATGCGGAGCTCCGCGCCAACCGCTTGCGGCTTTTGGCGTCGTTCCGCGAGGCGACGCGGGCTGTGGCCGATTTCTCCGCGATTGCGGGGTAAGGTGCGGATTATTTCCGTTCGAGGCGGGCGAGCAGGCTGGACGTATCCCACCGGCCGCCGCCCATGCCCTGCACTTCGCCGTAAAACTGATCGACAAGGGCTGTGACGGGAAGATGCGCGCCGTTGCGGCGGGATTCGGCGATGCAGATGCCGAGATCCTTGCGCATCCAGTCGACAGCGAAGCCGAAATCGAATTTGCTGACATTCATGGTTTTGTAGCGGTTTTCCATCTGCCAGCTTTGGGCGGCGCCCTTCGAGATGGTTTCGATAACGGCCTCGACATCAAGGCCGGCCTTTTTGGCGAAAGCGACGCCTTCGGCAAGGCCCTGAACGAGGCCTGCAATGCAGATCTGGTTGACCATTTTTGTGAGCTGGCCGGAACCCGCAGGGCCAAGCAATTTGCAAGCGCGGGCGAAGCTCATGATCAGCGGCTCCACCTTGGCGAAAATGTCGGCATCGCCGCCGCACATGACGGTGAGCACGCCGTTTTCCGCACCGGCCTGTCCGCCTGAGACCGGCGCATCGATGAAGCCGATGCCGAGTGCGGCGGCTTTCTCGTAGAGCTCGCGGGCGACTTCGGCGGAGGCGGTGGTGTGATCGACAAAGATCGTGCCCTTTGCCATGCCGGCAAAGGCACCGTCCGTGCCGAGTGTGACGGAGCGCAGATCATCATCATTGCCGACGCAGGCGAAGACGACGTCCTGGCTGGAAGCGGCAGTGCGGGGCGTGGTGGCGAAGGAGCCGCCATTGGCTTTGACCCACGCTTCGGCCTTGGCCGTGGTGCGGTTATAGACCGTGACGGTGTGTCCCTTGGCGGCGAGATGCCGCGCCATCGGGAACCCCATGACACCCAAACCCAGAAATGCAACTTTTGCCATGCTCAACTCCTGTTATTTTCTTCCCGTGATATGCCGCGTTGGCGGCGCGAGGGCAAGAGGAAGCATCCCGGACAGAGCTGCCCGGAAAGCACTGCCATTGACGTTTGCAGGCCGGAGCAGACATAAGAGCCTGTGCTTGGGCAGGAGAAATGACATGGCCACCGAACTCGACATCAGAAACGCGCTTGCAAGCCTGAAGGGGCCCGACGGGACGACACCCTTTCTCAGATCCGGCGTGCTGGGCGGGGTCGCGATTCAAGGCGAGAAAGTCTATGTGTCACTCATTGCCGAACCGCAAAACGCCAAGGCAATCGAGCCATTGCGCCAGGCGGTTGAAGATCAGGTGAAGGGTGTGCCGGGGGTGAGCGGGGCGCTTGTGACGCTGACCGCGGAACGGCCACAGGGATCGGCACCTGCGCCGGGGCCGAAAGCGGCGGCTGCAACGGCGCGCGCAATGGTGCCCGGGATCAAGCATATTATCGCCGTGGCATCGGGCAAGGGCGGTGTCGGGAAATCCACGACGGCGGCCAATCTGGCGCTGGCGCTGAAGGATACGGGCCTGACAGTCGGTATTCTGGATGCGGATATTTACGGGCCGTCACTGCCGAAACTGTTCGGGCTTTCGGGCAAGCCGCAGGTGCGGGATGGCAAGATCATGATCCCGCTGGAGGGGTATGGCGTGAAGGTGATGTCGATCGGGTTTCTGATCGAGGAAGAAGCGCCGATGATCTGGCGCGGGCCGATGGTGATGTCGGCGTTGCAGCAAATGATGCGCGAAGTGGATTGGGGCACGCTGGATGTGCTGGTGGTCGATATGCCGCCGGGAACGGGCGACGCGCAGCTGACCATGGCGCAATCCGTGCCGCTCGCGGGGGCCATTATCGTCTCGACGCCGCAGGATCTGGCGCTGATCGATGCGCGGCGCGGCGTGGCGATGTTCAAACGGGTGGAAGTGCCGATTTTGGGTGTGATCGAGAATATGAGTTATTTTCTGTGCCCGGAATGCGGGACGCGCTCGGATATTTTCGGGCATGGCGGGGCGCGGCACGAGGCGGAGCGGCTCGGCGTGCCGTTTCTCGGCGAAATTCCGCTGCACATGGAGATCCGCGAGAAATCGGATGCGGGATTGCCGGTGGTGGCTACCGATCCGGATGGCCCGCATGCAAAGCTTTATCGCGGCATTGCCGAGCAGATCAAGGCAAGGTTGGAAGGGGGCGCAGCGCCTCGCACCATGCCGCGTATTGTGATCGAGTGAGGGGACATGTAGGCTCTTCGATAGGTTAGCGCGGTTTCAAGCCACAACGTCAAAAGGGGGAAGATCATGAAAAGCAAACGGCCAACAGTAGCGGATTTGCGGGCTCTCAAGGGCAAGCGGCAGCTCAAGATGCTCTTTGTCGAAACACCGGACGAGGCGGCGGCGGCCTGTGCGGCAGGGATCGATGTGTTGTCGATTATTGATCCGATCTGGACACCGGAAATGCGCGAGGCGTCGGGAAGCTGCTTTGTGCAGATTGGTCTGCTTTATGGCGATCTGTGCACCTATGAGGATTATTTGCGGGCGGCGCATCGCGCGATCAAGATCGGCGGGGATGCGGTGTATTGCGCGGCGAGTCTCGATACGATCTCGCGGCTTGCGGCGGAAGGTATTCCGGTGATCGGGCATGTTGGACTGATCCCGTCGAAAGTGACGTGGACCGGCGGGTTCAAGGCAGTCGGCAAGACGGCCGAGAGCGCGATGATGGTCTATCATCAGGTGAAGGCGCTGGAAGCGGCGGGCGCGGTGGGTGCCGAGATTGAGGTTGTGCCGGCACGGGTGACGGCGGAAATCTCGAAGCGGACGTCGCTGATCATGCTGTCGATGGGTGCGGGGACGGGGGGTGACGCGCAATATCTCTTCTCCGAGGACGTGCTGGGATATACGCGGGTTCATCAGCCGCGCCATGCGAAGGTGTATCGCAATTTCCGGGCGGAATATGACCGGTTGCAGCAGGAGCGGATTGCGGCGTTCAAGGAATTCGCCGCCGATGTCGATAGCGGGGCCTATCCGGAAGAAAAGCATCTCGTGCCGATTGATGATGCGGAATTCAAATCATTCCTGAAGCACCTGCACGATTAAGCAGTTCGACGGCAAAGCCTAGTGCGCGGCGAGCAGGGCTTTCAGGCGGATTGCAGGATTGGCGAGATCGTCGGGTGACAGCAATGCCCGGCGGTCGATCAGCATTTCCGAGAGGCGGATGTCTCTGGCGACCGCATTGCCGAGTCCGATGCCGCTGGCGGCAATCAGGCGGTTATCGGTAGCGAGATGGAACAGAAGTAACGAGCCGTCCTCCGTCTCGCGCCTGACATGGGTTACGCCTTCGCTTGGCAGACCTGCGATTTGGACCGAGAGGTCGTATTGATCCGTCCAGAACCATGGCACGGCGGAGAAGGGCTCTGTCGATCCCATCATAGCGCGTGCGGCGTGATAGCCCTGTTGTTGGGCGGCGCGCCAGGATTCGATGCGGATGCGCTTGTTGCCGTAAACGGGGTGCGGGAAGGAACAGCAATCGCCTGCGGCGAAGATATCCGGATCACTTGTCGCGAGCGTGGCATCAACCGCAATCCCGTTATCAATCAGCAAACCTGCTTGTTCCGCGAGGGATGTTGCCGGGATCGAGCCGATTCCCGCGATGAGTGTGTCGGCGCGAAGGGTTTCACCGTTTGCCAGAGTGATGACATGGTCGGGCGTGATCGATGTGATGGCCGCACCGAGATGGAAGGTGACGCCGGAATCGCGATGGCGCTGTTCGAGGCGGGTGGCGATCTCTGCCGGTACGGCGCGGGCGAGCAAGCGGGGCTGGGTTTCGATGACGGTGACGTCGACGCCCTTGGCGCGTGCCATGGCGGCGAGTTCCAGCCCGATAAAGCCGCCGCCAATGATCACGAACCGCGCACCTGGGAGCATCCGGGCTTCGATGGCGATGGCGTCGTCATAGGTTCTGAGCGTTAAGGCGGACGGTATAGCCAAGCCGTTCACGGTAAGGGCGCGCGGCGTGGCACCCGTTGCAATCAGAAGGCGATCATAGGGGGTGGCCAAGCCACTCTCAAATTCAACACGTTTTGCAGTCCGGTTGATCAGATGCGCTCGCTCTCCGGTGAGAAGCGTGATGTTGTGGGCGGCAAGCTGATCCGCGCCAGAGACCGGTTTCAGCGTGATAGGCTCGCCAGTCGGTTTCGAGAGCGGCGGGCGCTCATAGGGCGTGTGCGCCTCGCCATTTACCAGCGTGATAGTGCCGGCATAGCCGTCTTCACGGAGTTTGAGGGCGGCGCGAACGCCGGTTTCGCCGGCGCCGATGATCAGACTATTCACGATCTGCTATCCCGTTCACGGCACTTCGAGATAGAGATCCCCGCCTTCGACCTTTACCTTGTGGGTCTTTAGATTTACGCAGACGGGCGCACCTTTGGCGGCACCCGTGCGGTAGTCAAACCTGCCATTATGCTTCGGGCATTCGATGATGTGCTCCATCACGAGTCCATCGGCAAGATGGACTTTCTCGTGGGTGCAAAGGCCGTCCGTGGCGAAGAATTCGTCGTTGAACCGGTAGAGCGCGTAGGTTTGGCCATCATGATCGAAACGCATGACGTCCTCGTCATCGATATTATCGGCGGCGCAGGCCTTAATCCACTGTGGCATTCATTCGATCCTTATTCAGCGGCCATTGGCGAGAGTGTCGGACGTGCCGTTGGGGGCAATTGACGACGGACGAAATATTCCGGATCGCGTATCTGGCGCGCCAATGTCGGAAGGATTTCGGCGAAGGTTTCCCACAGGCCCGAATAGGGTCTCGGGCAATCCGTCAGCATCTCTTTGTGAAGCTCCGGCAAGGCGTGATACGGCACCATCGGGAACATATGATGTTCGACGTGGTAGTTCATGTTCCAGTACACGAACCGGCTGAAGGGGTTCATATAAACGGTGCGACAGTTCAACCGGTGATCGAGCACATCTTCGGCAAGGCCGATATGCTGCGTGAGGCCGGTCATCAGATGATGCCAGGCGCCATACATGCGTGGCAGGCCGATGATCATCAGGGGCAGAATCGACCCCATCCAGAAACAGGCCACGATTGTTGCCGCGTAAATCAATGTCCAGATTCGGGCGACGTTGAATGCTTTCGCCTGTTCCGCCTCGGGAATGAAACTTTTCTCGGCGTCGTTCAAAATACCTGCGGCATAGCGCAGCATGGCAAGCAGGGATTGCGGAACATCAAGAATGCCGAAAAAATTCAAGCCAAGCTTGATCAGTTCCGGCGGACGCATCGTGATGATTTCCGGATCGCGGCCCACAATGATGGTATCGGTGTGATGGCGTGAATGGCTCCAGCGCCAGACAACCGGGTTCCGGATCATCATGAAGCAGGCAATCTGGTAGACGACATCGTTCTTCCATTGCGTTTTGAAGGCCGTGCCGTGGCCGCATTCGTGCCAACGGCTGTCACCGCCCGAACCGTAGAGAATGCCGTAAACAAAAAAGAACGGGATGCACCAGAGCGTGCCCCAGAAATAGGCCCCCAGCGCTGCGGTGATGATCATCAGGCCGATCCAGAGGATTGTGTCGCGCGTGGCGGGGCCGTCGCTGCGTTTCATGAGCTCCTTCATCCGCGCGCGCGAAATGGCCGATTTGTACCATTCTGCATTGGCGAGCCCCGCCTCAACCGCTTGCGCGTTCAATGGGCCAGTGAGGCTGTAATCACGAGGGTGTTGTGTCGCTGTCATGGGACGTCCTCAAAATAATGCCATAGTGTAGAAAACAGGAATACGCGTCTGGAGCATATTTATTGCGTATTTCCAACCATTTTTCAAATGTGTTTGTCGCGTGTTTGTTTTATTCCGGTTTCAGGGATCTGGATATTCGAATTGGCTGACGATGTCTGAACTGTCACAGATTTCGGGCATGTTGATTTTGCGTGTGACAGGGAGTTGGCATTATGGCGAATGAACGGGCCGGGACAAACTTGCCGCCGTTTCGGGATGCAATCACCATCTGGGCGCGGATCGGATGTTTGTCTTTTGGTGGCCCTGCGGGCCAGATCGCGTTGATGCATCGTGAATTTGTCGATGAGCGGCGCTGGATCAGCAATCGCCGGTTTCTGCATGCGCTGAATTTCTGTTCGTTCCTGCCGGGGCCGGAAGCCCAGCAATTGGCAACCTATCTCGGCTGGTTGATGTATGGCGCCAAGGGTGGATTTGCGGCAGGGCTGCTGTTTATTCTGCCGGGTGCCTTTTTGATGCTGATCCTGTCGGCGCTGTTCGCGGTTTTTGGTGAAGTCCCCTTCGTCTCTGCGGTTTTCTACGGGCTGCAATGCGCCGTGCTGGTTCTTGTTGTGGAGGCGTTGCTTCGAATTGCCCATCGTGCGTTGCGGGGGCGGGCGGGATGGGTGCTTGCGGGGTCGTCCTTTGTCGCGCTCGCTGTCTTCGGGGTGCCCTTTCCATTTGTGATCGTTTTTGCCGGGATCACCGGAATGATCTTTGTGGACCATTTCAGACTGGCCCATCGAACGGGTGACAGCGATACGCCCGAAGCGTTGATCGATCAGCTGCTGGTGAATGATCCTGCCCGCGTCGGTCGTTTAGCCTTGAGCGCGCGCCGCGCGGGAATAATGGCGTTGATCGTCTGGGCCATACCCTTGGTGGTTTTGCTGCCGATTGGTGGATTATACGCGGATATTGTCTGGTTCTTTTCGAAAATGGCGGTTGTCACGTTTGGCGGGGCCTATGCGGTTCTCGCTTATGTCGCGCAGGAGGCTGTGCAGGGATATCAGTGGCTTTCGCCGAGTGACATGCTGACGGGGTTGGGGCTGGCTGAAACGACGCCCGGGCCGCTCATTCTGGTGTTGCAATTTGTAGGCTTTCTGGCGGGCTACCGTGCCGAGGCGGGGTTGAACGGAATGGCCGGCGGGCTGGCCGGAGCTGTGCTGACCCTTTGGGTTACTTTTGCGCCTTGTTTTGCGTTTGTTTTTCTCGGCGCGCCGCTCGCGGAGAAATTACTCGATCATCGGTTGTTTTCGAGTGCGCTAGCGGCGATCACGGCATCCATTGTCGGCGTGATTACCAATCTGGCGCTCTGGTTTGCTGTGCACGTCTTTTTCAAAGATGTGCAGACGCTGGCCGTGGGAGCGCATCAGCTTGAGATCCCTGTCCTTTCGAGCCTTGATCCGACGGCGGTTCTGATCGCGGCTCTTGCGGCTTTTAGCCTTTTCTATGCGCAACGGGGTGTGGGGCAAACATTGTTGATCGCGGCGGCTACAGGGGTAGTTCTGAGGTTCGTGGCGTAGGTCTCAGATTCGATTGAAGACTCATCGTTTGAACCAGTCGACATCATAATAGACCTCGTCACTGTTGGGACGATAACGGCGCGGGGTGGTATAGTCGTCTCCCTGTCGCCCTGCGAGGTCCGAAAGGCGCGTATCGCGGGTGAGCGGATATTGACGTAGGGGAATTGATCTTTTTCCATGCAGATCAATTTGTCGATATTTTTCAATAAAATTGCTATTATCTTGAATTTTAACAGCGTTACTTAATTTTTTTCTAAAATAAGATGAAAAACTCATTGAGTATCTCCATAATCTATACAGGAGATATGCATACATTAGAAAATCATTAAGTAAATTATATTATGAATAAACCATTAATATCTATAATTGCGAATATAATTTGTTTAAATTTTTCTTTGACGGGTGTAAAAAATAAAACCGCCCCGAAACCGGGACGGTTTACTGACGTAAATCGAATGTTGCGGCTTACTATTTCGGCGGGACAACGCCTTTTTTGAAGATGAAGCAGCCGTAAAACCGCCTCTCTCCTGTCTGGATCACGCAATAGGCCTTTTTCGCGCGCTCGTAAAAGGCGAAGCGTTCAATGGAACTGAGTGTCATCGGGGTTTTTTCTGCGCGGTCGATTTCGCGCTGCACTTCGGCCTGTACTTTCGGGATTTCATGCGGATTGCCGACGATTTCCATTCTCAAAGCAGGCTCGTCGACGAAGGTATCGAGCGGCATGACTTACAGGATCGCGCGGGCGGCCTCGGCTGCTGTTGTGTTGTCGATCCGGAGAACTTTGCCGAGGACCGTCTGGCGGGCAACGGAGTCCGCGGGGAAATTGGTATCGCAAATGACGAGATCGTCGCCATGTCCCATGGCGCGCAGGGCATATAAAACATCCGCATTCAGCAACGGGTCAATCTTTTTGAGCATGGAAGTTCCCTCCTTTGGTGAATTTGACGTGTACACTATCTCTATGGATCGCGTGCGGGTCAATCGGGTGGTTGAGCAAGCCACATGCTTGATGATTTCGCGCCGGATTTACCGGGGCAAGCCGAGAAGGCACGTTAACTTTACAAATCCGCGGGAGTACATAAAGCTAGCGGCGCTAAAGACAGTGGCCGCGTATCGCCGTTTTGGAGTTTTTGATGATGAAGCCTTATGAATATGCTGCCCGCCTGAATTCGTTTTGGGTGAATGAAAAGCAGTATTGGCAGGGCCATAACGGCAAAATCACCACGCTTGAAGTGCTTGATCGGGCCGCGAGCGTGTCGGGCTTGAATGCCGTTGATCTGAATTATCCGGATCATCTCGAGGGACTGACCGAGCCGGAGGTTATGGAAAAGCTCTCGAGCCTGAATGTCAGGTTAAATGGCTATGCGATGCGCTATTACACCGATCCTGGCTTCAAGCTGGGGGCGTTCACGCATCCGGACGAGACGGTGAGGCGTGCTGCGATTGATATCACCAAGCGCGGGCTTGATTCACTGGCGCGTGCGGGCGGGTCGCTGATGACGCTCTGGATGGGGCAGGACGGATTTGATTATTCGTTTCAGGTTGATTATGGCCGCATCTGGGATCAGACGATTGCGGCGATCCGTGAGGTGGCGGACCATAACACCGCGATCGATATCAGCATCGAATACAAGCCGAACGAGCCGCGTTCGTTCAGCCTGATGCCGGACGTGGCGACGACGTTGCTGGCGATCAAGGAGATTGACCGGCCCAATCTGGGCGTGACGCTCGACTTCGCGCATGCGCTTTATGCCGACGAGATGCCGGCGCATGCGGCGAGCCTTGTCGCGCGTCATTCGCGTCTGCTCGGCATTCACCTCAATGACGGCTATGGCAAGCGGGATGACGGATTGATGGCGGGATCGGTGCATCCGATCCAGACAATTGAACTGCTCTATGAACTGGACCGGATCGGGTATGACGGCGCGATCTATTTCGATACGTTTCCGGACACGACAGGGCTTGATCCGGTGGCGGAATGCGCGACGAATATTTCCACAGTCAATGCGATGCGGCGGATTGTCGATAAATTGCGCGGAGACACGCGATTGGCGGCGGCAATCCAGAAGCAGGATGCGGTGACAAGTCAGGCCATCGTTCAGGCAGCGCTTTTCGGGCTTTGACGGATATGGTGCGGTTGACCCGCCGAATTTGAGACTGATTGCACGCGCATGTGGAAAAAAGCGATATGACTCCTAAGGCCTTTGATGTGATTGTGTGCGGCAGTCTTCACCTCGATATCATGGTGCAGTCGCCGCATTTGCCGCGGCGGGACGAGACGGCGGTGGGGTCGGCGTGGGGCATGAAATGCGGCGGCAAGGGAGGCAACCAGGCGGTGATGGCCGCGCGGATGGGGGCTTCGACCGCGATGATCGGGCGTGTGGGCAAGGATGATTTCGGCCGCCGATTGCTTGATCATCTGACTGCCGCCCGCGTGGATATTAGCGGCGTGTCGGTTGACGAGACGGCGGGATCGGGGATGAGCGTCGCGATTGTCGAGGCGACGGGCGAATATGGCGCGGTGATCGTGTCGGGCTCTAATCTCGCGATTGATCCTGCTTCCATTGCAAGCCAGTGGGAGGCGCTGGCCGGTGCGCGGATCCTGATCCTGCAGCATGAAATTCCCGAAGCGGCCAATATCGCTGCGGCGCGTGCGGCAAAAGCTGCAGGCGCATATGTCGTGCTGAATGCCGCGCCGGCGCGGGGGATGGCGCGAGAGCTTCTCGATCTGGTTGATCTTCTGGTCGTCAATCGCGTCGAGGCGGAGATGTTGAGCGGGGCGCCGGTTACGGATGCCGAAAGCGCGATCCGGGCGATGCCCGCGCTTGGCGGCGGGCGCAAGGATGTGGTGATCACGCTCGGCGGCGAGGGGCTGGTTGTGCGGACACGGGATGGCGAGCCTGTTGTGATCGCGCCGCATCGTGTGACGGTTATCTCGACGCATGGCGCGGGGGATTGTTTTTTGGGAATGCTGTGCGCCGATCTCGCGCAGGGCAAGTCTCTGTTGGAGGCGTGCCGGGCGGCGAACTCTGCCGCGGCAGCGTTTGTAAGTATGACGGAGGAGGCCCAGCGCGAGGTGACGCGGGCGACACTTCAGGCGCGAATCGGATGATGGTGGCGGCCAGTTTTTGGCGGAAGTGAGGCTGGCCCTGCCCCTCTTGCATGCGGAGCGCGATGGGCAGTAGTCTAGTGTCCGACATTTCGATCATTCGAGGAAGCACGCCATGCCCAATTTCCCCATTATCGATTCCCATGTGCATCTCTATGATGTGGAGCGCCTCAGCTATGGCTGGATGAAGGGGCTTCCAAAGCTCAACCGCACGCATCTCGTGAAGGATTTTGATGCCGCGCGGGGGGCGGTGCAGGTTGACGGGATCGTGTTTGCGGAAGTGGCGGTTGATCCGGGGCTGCATATCGAGGAAGCGCGGTTTGTTGCGGAGATGGCGGCAAAGGATCCGCGGCTCTGCGCGACGATTGCGCATGCACCGCTGGAGAAGGGAAAGGCCGTCGAGGCTGATCTCGCGACGCTCGCGGCAATACCGATGGTGAAAGGCATCCGGCGGCTCATTGAAACGGAGATGAACCC
>CAMCXA010000013.1 GCA_945883115.1 Alsobacter soli | reverse complement strand
GGCCTGTTTTGCGCAGGGCGGTTCGCAAATCGTTAAAATCAGCGATATTGCCGTTCATTTTTCAAGGAAACCGTATGTCACAGCCCACCACCTCCACCGAATCTCACGAAATCGACCTTGATGGCGCCTGCTTTGCCGCGGCCCCTACCAACCAAAAAAATATCGACATTTAAGCCGCCGTCATTCCTCACCTATCTCTCCCTCGAGGACCTCTCGCTCCTGCCCAAACGGGATTGGACGAAGCACTTTCCCGAGACATGGTCACCAGGCGAACAGGGCGCGCAGGAAAAGCTCGACAATTTTTTTGAAAGCGCGTTCAGTGGCTATGCTGAGGGCCGCAATCGGCCCGATTACAGATCAACCTCGCTTCTCGCGCCCCATCTCCGCTTCGGAGAAATATCAATCCGCGATGTTTTCCAGCGTGCGGGCGAAGCCGCCCATCTCAATCCAAAAATTTCCGATGCTGATCTTCGGTCGTTCCGCTCCGAGCTCGGCTGGCGTGAATTCTCCAACCACCTCCTGTTCCACAATCCGGCACTCGCGTCAGAAAATTACAACCGGACCTTTGATGCCTTTCCATGGGGCGATAATGCACCAGCTTTGCACGCATGGCAGCGCGGCCTAACGGGATACCCCATTGTTGACGCAGGCATGCGCGAACTCTGGCAAACGGGTTTCATGCACAACCGTGTCCGGATGATCGTTGCCTCTTTCCTCATCAAACATCTTCTGATTGACTGGCGTTTCGGCGAGAATTGGTTCTGGGATACGCTTTTGGATGCTGATCCGGCAAATAATGCAGCAAGCTGGCAATGGGTCGCAGGCTCCGGTGCAGACGCAGCACCCTATTACCGGATTTTCAACCCCATGCTTCAGGGCGAGAAATTCGACCCCGATGGTACCTATGTCCGCAAATATGTGCCCGAATTGGCAGCACTTCGTGCCCCTGCCATCCATACGCCATGGCTTGCCTCACCTGCGGACCTGCGCGCTGCGAATGTATCTTTGGGAAAAACCTATCCCTTACCGATCGTCGATCATGCAGCTGCCCGCGAACGCGCGCTAGGTGCATTCAAGGCGCTTAAACAAGGAAAAAGCTGAACGATGTCGACATTATTCGGATCGCATCCGCTCTCTATTGCCGTCATCGGCGCAGGGATAGCCGGCAATGGCGCTGCTTACGCGCTGGCAAACGGATCGCCTCATCGCGTTACATTGTTTGAGAAGGAGCCTCGTGCAGGAGGCCATTCCCACACGGTTGTCGTCGATTATGACGGCATCCCCGTCACGGTCGACACCGGGTTCATCGTCTATAATGAATTGAATTACCCTCATCTCGTAAACCTCTTCGCGCATCTCGACGTACCAACAGTCGCGTCGGATATGAGTTTTTCTGTCTCCGCCCGATCAGGGAATTTTGAATGGGCAGGCCGCACGCAGGGCGTCATGAACGGTCTTTTTGGCCAGCGCTCGAATATGTTCTCCGCAAGCTATCTCCGGATGCTGCTCGAAATCCCGAAATTCAACAAACGCGCCATTGCCGATTTCGAGTCGGGCGCCATGAAGGGCCTGAGCTTGGGTGACTACCTTGCCCGTGGCCGCTACTCAAAGACATTCCGCGACAAATATCTCGTGCCGATGGGCGCCGCCATCTGGTCAATGTCGGCCAATGCCATGTTGGCCTTCCCCGCCGAGAGCTTTGTTGCATTTTTCAATAATCACCATCTGTTGCAATATCATCGGCCCGTCTGGCGGACAGTCGCCGGTGGCAGCCGTGTGTATGTCGACAAGCTCACGGCCTCGTTCAAAGAGACACTTCGCCTTGCAAGTCCGGTCCGGTCCGTTTTCCGTGATGCAAAAGGTGCGACGCTAACGCTGGCAGACGGAAAAACCCACTCCTTCGATCACGTCATCTTTGCGTCCCATTCGGATGAAACGCTTGCCATGCTGGCCGTGCCTTCGCCGGACGAGCAATCCATCCTCAACGCGGTGTCCTACCGCAACAACGTCGTCTACCTTCATCGGGACCCGGCTCTGATGCCACGGCGTAAACGCGTCTGGTCCTCCTGGAATGTGATCCAATCCGACGGAGCCGATGCCGATCTCTGCGTCACCTATTGGATGAATGCGCTGCAGCCGATTGATCACGCGACGCCGATCTTCATCACTTTGAACCCGCCAAGGCCTCCCGCTGAACACCTCACTTTCCGCACCTTCAACTATGCCCACCCGCAATTCAATCAAGCCGCGATGGATGCTCAGCAGCGACTGGACCGAATACAGGGCCATAATCACAGCTGGTTCTGCGGCGCTTGGACCGGCTTCGGCTTCCATGAAGACGGTCTGAGGTCCGGGTTTGCGGTTGCGCAAGCGCTGGGCGCAAGGCTCCCTTGGGAATCAACACCGCAATACGCCGAGGCTGCTGAATGAGCAGCACAGCGCCCGGAGCGGTCGATAGTCCCGAGTCTGGGTGCGCCGCACTCTATGTCGGCACTGTCATGCACGCACGGATGAAACCGGTCACTCATCGTTTCAATTACCGTGTCTTCACCGCTCTGATCAATCTGGACCGTTTGGACGAGCTTGACCGTCTCAGCGCGGTATTTTCTGTCAATCGCTTCAATCTTTTCAGCTTCTACCCGTCCGATCACGGCCCCCGCAAGAATGGATCGCTCGCCGCCTATGTCCGCGACCTGTTGCGCGAGGGAGGCCTGCACGACACCATCTCTGACGTCTGCCTGCTCTGCTACCCCCGCTTGCTTGGCTACGCGTTCAACCCCCTCTCCGTCTATTACGCCTATGCCGCTGATAAAAAACTTCTCGGGATCGTCTATGAGGTCCGCAATACCTTCGGTGAACACCACACCTATGTCGCCGTCATCCAGCCGGGCGAATTGACCCCTTCCGGCTTGCGGCAAAAGCGCGAGAAGCTTTTCTACGTCTCGCCTTTCAATTCACTCGACCTGGATTATCACTTCCGGTTGACACCACCAGGCAAAAAAATCGCGGTCCGTATTCTTGCGACAAATGCGGAAGGCCCGGTGCTCGCTGCGGCATTTTCAGGCCGTCATGCGACATTTTCCACGGCCGAATTGGTCTTACAATTCTTGACGATCCCGATAATGACCATCAAGATAATGGCCGGAATCCATTTTGAAGCGTTGAGACTATGGCTCAAGGGACTTCGTATGGTGAAGCGCCCCAAAGCGCCGGATGCGGTGAGCTTTGGGGACGAGCACAAAACATCATGACAAGGTTTGAAAAGCCTTGCGCGCAGGTAGACGGGATCAAAGTGGAACACGGCAATCTAGCAAGCAATATCGTACAGACAATCAAGCTCGATGCTCGATCGGTCGCCGGTCACACCGAGGGATTGCCCTTCTTTGTCCGCCACGCATTCTCTTTCGCTACCCGCATCGAGAATGGCACACTTCTCGTCCGCCTTCCCGATGGCCGCTCCTTCGAATTTGGCGGTCTGAGGCCGGGCCCCGCTGCGGAAATGATGATCAATGATTACGACTTCGCCCGCCGCATCTTGAAAGGCGGCGATATCGGAGTTGCTGAAGCCTTTTTGCGTGGCGAATGGGAAACCCCCAATCTCACAGAATTTCTCCGGCTGTTCTGTGCAAACCACCACCTCATCGCCCAAATGCTCGAGAACCAGCCGCTTGTCCGCTTCTGGCAGCAATTCAAGCATTGGCTCAACCGGAACACGAAATCCGGATCGAAACGCAACATCCACGCCCATTACGATCTCGGCAACCGCTTCTACGAGCAATGGCTCGACCCGTCTATGACCTACTCCTCGGCGCTGTTCGACGAAACCACGCGCGACCTTGCCCATGGCCAACGCAACAAATACGCCGCACTCGCCCGCGAAAGTCGGATCGAGCAAGGCCATTCGGTGCTCGAAATCGGTTGCGGCTGGGGTGGTTTCGCCGAATATGCCGCAAAAGAGATCGGCTGCAATGTCACCGGCCTGACAATCTCGAAAGAACAATTTGATTTTGCCCAAAAGCGCATGTTCGAAGCTGGCCTCAATGAGAAAGTCGAGATCAAACTCCTCGACTACCGCGACGAGACCGGCCGCTATGACCGCATCGCCTCCATCGAAATGTTCGAGGCTGTCGGCCAGAAATTCTGGCCCGTCTATTTCAAACAGGTCTCCGACAGGCTCCTTCCCGGCGGCGTCGCAGGCCTTCAAGTCATCACCATTCAGGATCAATTCTTCAAAGCCTATTGCGGCGAGGTCGATTTCATCCGCCGCTATATTTTCCCGGGCGGCATGTTGCCAAGCCCCTCCATCATGAAATCGCTTGGCGAGAAATTCGGTCTTTCAATCCAGCATCAGCGGATATTTGGCGTCGATTATGCCGATACATTGGCAGAATGGCGCGACAGGTTCCGCGCTGCATGGCCCAACCTCACACCGCTCGGCTTTGACGAACGCTTCCGCCGCATGTGGGAATACTATTTCGCGTATTGCGAAGCCGGATTCCGCGAAGGCAATATCGATGTGCGGCAGATTGTTTATTCAAAAGCTGGATAAGAAAACCCTGCCAACCCCTTAATCTTTCTTGCCTTTCCATCCCGTTGCAGAAGCAATCAGGCTGAAATAGAGCCGGTACGGTAGAAGATTCAGAAACTTGAGGATATAGGCCAGACGCCGCGGGAAAATAATTTCAAACCCGCCTTTTTCGAACCCGTCACACACCCTGACTGCTGCCGCATCGAGTTTCATCAAAAACGGCATCGGGTGGTCGTTCAACGCCGTCAACGGTGTTTCGACAAAGCCCGGATTGATGATCTGGAGCGTCAATCCCAGATTGTCCGTATCGAATTTCAAACTCTCCACCATCGCGATCAGCGCTGCCTTGCTACCCGCATAGGCGCCCGCACGCGGCAACCCGCCATACCCCGCAACCGACGCATTGATCCCGATCTGCCCCATGCGCCGCTCTGTCATGCGTGGGAGAAGTGCTGCCAAACAATTCACAGTGCCCAGAATATTCACATTGAATGTCTGCCTGAACGCGGCCGCATCAAAAGGCGACGCTCGAAGCGGATAGTAAATACCCGCATTCAAAAACGCGAGCACGATCGGCCCGTGCGCGGCCTCGAGTGATGAAACGAGTTCAAGAATGCCCGCCTCGTCAGTAATATCTCCCGGCGCAGGCACGATACGGCCCTTTAAGCCTTGCGCCTCAACCGCCAAAGTCTCTAAATCCGGCAAGCGCCGCGCCGTCACAGCAACGACATAACCCCGCCGCGCAAGTTCCAACGCCGCCGCACGCCCGATCCCCGAGCTCGCACCCGTTACCCAAGCGATCCCGTCAACTGGCTTTGCACGATACAACATGTTCATGGCCTACTCCGGTATGGTCGTCTCGTAAGCGAGGCGCGGAGCAGTCGCGTCTCAATGGCTGAAAAAATGTTTTACAAAGCGCAAAAATGGCCCCGTCAGACGCAGCGGCGCCTCGGACACGGCAAAACAGATACAATCCTCGTCATCATCCGCCCGCGGACGATGATCAACCTCCGAGTCCGCAATCGCAATATCACCGCGCCGATAATGCCCTGTCGAATCTGTGAACCCACCCTTCAGCACAAGCGTGACCTCGCTGCCGTCATGCGTGTGCGAAGGCATCATCTTTCCCGGCTTGATCCAGAGCAGCGACGCTTCGCCATTTTGGTCATTGCTGATCCGGCACTCGCGAATTCCCGGCAACACTGTCTTCCACTTCACGGCGGCAAGATCACCACCAATGAGCGACGAAATCGGCGCCGGCAAAACATCGTCCGCGGTCGGGGCACGGCGCATAGCTGCGTCCGCGGTTGCAGAAAAAATACGCTCCAGCATTTCGTCCCGCCGCCGCAACGCAACCGGCGCAACCGTGTCGATTTCATGCGCTCTGAGCGCCTCAAGGGCCCGGACAAATCCCCGATTATCCGGCTTGAGTACCAAATGCGCCGAGACAAGCGCATGCAAGGGCGCACCAAGCGTGCCCGCAGCGTACCCTGCCAGAAGACCGTTCAAAGCCTGAACCTCGTCAGGATGACCAATATGAACTGTCACGAACCCAAATCTCCAAAACTTTCTCGTAGTTGATACGCTTCAACATCCAAACGGATCACATGACACGGAAGCCGAATGCGTGCTAATCAACAGTTCAGACTCCCCCCGATTTACAAACCACTTTTCTCTATGTGTTTTACAGGACGCTCCATGACATATAAATCCGATGTCCTCGCCGCTATTGGTCGCACCCCGCTCATCCGCCTGAAAGCTGCCTCCGAACTCACCGGATGCACGATTCTCGGCAAAGCGGAATTTATGAACCCCGGCGGCTCGGTCAAGGATCGTGCGGCCCTTGCGATCATACGTCACGCCATGGATCAAGGCCTCATCCGGAAAGGCGGTGTTATCGTCGAAGGCACTGCAGGTAACACCGGCATCGGCCTCGCCCTCGTCGGCAATGCGCTCGGCCTGCGCACGGTGATTGTAATTCCCGAAACGCAATCGGTCGAGAAAAAGGACATGCTCCGGCAAATCGGTGCCGAATTGATCGAGGTCCCGGCTGTCCCCTACGCCAACCCCAATAATTACGTGAAGCTCTCGGGCAGACTCGCTGAAAAACTCGCGCTTTCCGAACCAAACGGAGCCATCTGGGCCAATCAGTTCGACAATACTGCCAATCGCGAAGGCCACCGCACGACAACCGCGCGCGAAATCTGGGAGGGCACGGACGGAAAGGTGGATGGCTTTATCTGCGCCGTCGGCACGGGCGGCACTTTGGCCGGTACCGGTTTGGGCCTAAAAGACTTCAACCCCAAAATCGCCATCGGCCTCGCCGACCCGATGGGCGCCGCGCTCTATTCCTTCTACACAACCGGAACGTTGAAATCGGAGGGTTCCTCGATCACCGAAGGCATCGGCCAAGGCCGGATCACCCGCAATCTCGAAGACGCGCCAATCGACATTGCCTTCCAGATCCCCGATCAGGAGGCCATCCCCCTCACCTTTGATCTTCTCGAGCATGAAGGCCTCTGCCTTGGCGGCTCGTCGGGCGTCAATGTTGCAGGCGCCATCCGCCTTGCGCGCCATCTCGGCCCGGGCCATACCATTGTAACGATCCTTTGCGACAGCGGGTCGCGCTACGCATCCAAATTGTACAACCCCGCTTTCTTGCGTTCCAAAAACCTCTCTGTGCCCCATTGGCTCGAGCGAACATCAACCATAAAACCGGACTTTATCGCATGACGACCGAACTTCTCTTCCGCGCCGATGCCTATCTCCGCGAAACGGACGCCACCGTTCTCGCCATCAATGAGCGCGGCGGCATTATCCTTGACCGTACCGTGTTCTACGCAACAGGCGGCGGGCAACCCGGCGATGTCGGCGAGATGAGCCTCGCGGACGGCACCACGTTCCGCATCGCCACGGCCGTCTATGGCGAAGACAAATCGCAAATCGTCCATGTCCCCGCGGAGGGCTCATCCTTGCCCAAGCCCGGCGAAAATATCACACTCAGGCTTGATTGGTCCGTCCGCTATTCGCGCATGCGCATTCACACGGCCCTTCATCTCCTCACCACCGTTCTCCCCTACCCCGTGACAGGCGGCTCGATCGGCGATGGTGAAGGTCGCCTCGATTTCGACATTCCCGATGCCGGCATTGAGAAGGACGCGATCACGTCCGAACTCATGTCCCGCATCAACCAAAACGCCGACGTCACCGAACAATGGATCACCGATGCCGAGCTGGAAGCCAATCCCGGCCTCGTCAAAACCATGTCGGTCAAGCCTCCCATGGGCTCGGGCCGCGTCCGCCTTGTCAATATTACAGGCCTTGATCTCCAGCCCTGCGGCGGCACCCATGTCCGTAACACATCGGAAATCGGCGCAATTACCGTGACGGCCATCGAGAAAAAAGGCAAAATGAACCGCCGCGTCCGGATCTCTTTCGCCTGAGGAGCCTACCCCATGACATCAACGCCCTTCGTCTCCACCCAATGGCTCGCCGATCACCTTGATGATGCTAACGTCACCATCATCGACGCCTCATGGTATCTTCCGACGCAAAACCGCAACGGACGCACTGAATACGAGGCAGGCCACATTCCGGGCGCGGTGTTTTTCGATATTGACGAGATCAGCGACAAAACCAGCTCCCTGCCGCACATGCTCCCTGATGCGGCTCTATTCGCGCAGCACATGGCGCGCCTCGGCATCAGCGATCAGGCACACCTCATTGTCTATGATGGCGCAGGCCTCTTCTCCGCGCCTCGCGTCCGCTGGACCTTGCAGGTCTTCGGCGCGAAAAACGTCTCGATCCTTGCAGGCGGCGCGCCGAAATGGCGCTCCGAGAACCGCCCTTGGACGAACGCCGCAACGACCCCGAAATCTGCGACGTTCACACCCACATTCAACGCCGCATCGGTCGCAACGCTGGCCACGGTCAAAAGCACACTCAAAACTGGGAGTGCCCAAATCGTCGACGCCCGTCCCGCGGATCGCTTTCGTGGCGACGCCTCCGAACCCCGCCCCGGTCTCAAATCAGGCCATATGCCGGGCAGTTTCAACGTGCCCTTCGGCGCAATCATCGCCGATGGCCAGTTGAAATCATCCGCCGAAATCCGCTCCGCCTTCGCGTCCGCTGGCGTCAATCTCGACGCGCCTGTCATCACAAGCTGCGGCTCGGGCGTCTCCGCCGCCATTCTGGCACTCGCGCTTGAAACCGCCGACAAACCTATTCATGCGCTCTATGATGGCGCTTGGGCCGAATGGGGCGCGCGAGATGATTGCGACGTTGCGAAGGGGGCCTAACCCCTTCGAACACTCAATGCAAAATCTGGCTTAAGAACAGCTTTGTACGTTCATGTTGAGGATTTTTGAAGAATTCTTCTGGCGTATTCGCCTCGATAATCTGCCCCTGATCCATGAAGATCACGCGATTGGCCACCTGCCGCGCAAAGCCCATTTCATGCGTCACGCAGATCATTGTCATGCCTTCCTGAGCAAGTGTCACCATGGTGTCGAGCACTTCCTTGACCATTTCCGGATCAAGCGACGAGGTCGGCTCGTCAAACAGCATGATCTTCGGGCTCATGCACAGCGAGCGCGCAATCGCCACGCGCTGCTGTTGACCACCTGATAATTGGCCGGGATATTTCGCCGCCTGCTCCGGAATTTTGACGCGCTTGAGATAATGCATCGCAACCTCTTCCGCGTCCTTCTTCGGCATTTTCTTCACCCAGATCGGCGCCAAAGTCAGATTTTCCAAAATCGTCAGATGCGGAAACAGATTGAAATGCTGGAACACCATCCCGACTTCCCGGCGGATTTCATCAATCCGCTTCACATCCGCCGTCAGCTCCACACCGTCAACGACAATCGAGCCCTTTTGATGCTCTTCAAGCCGGTTGATACAGCGGATTATGGTCGACTTGCCTGAGCCCGACGGCCCGCACACGACAACGCGCTCCCCGCGCCCCACCGTCAAATTGATATCGCGCAACACATGAAAGTCGCCAAACCATTTGTTCATCTCGGAGATAACAATTGCCTGCTCGTTCGTCACCCTGCCCGGCTTGAGTCTGTCCGCCTGTGTCACTGCTGAATCAGCCATACTTAATCCCCCAATCAATGCCGTTTGCCGGTGTCGAGCCGCGCTTCCATCCACATCGAATACCGCGCCATACCGTAACAGAACACGAAAAACACCAGCGACGCGAAAATATAAGCCGCAAACGGCATGCCCGCCGCCCGCCAGACCGGATCTGCGAGACTGGCCTGAATCGTTTTGAGAAAATCGAAAATCCCGACAATCGCCACCAAGGTCGTATCCTTGAACAGACCAATGAAATTGTTCACGATATTGGGGATCACGATTTTCAACGCTTGCGGCAGAATAATCTTAATCATCATCCGCCAATAGCCAAGCCCCAAAGCCTGCGCCGCTTCATATTGCCCGCGCGGTATCGCCTGCAAGCCACCGCGAACCGCTTCTGCCATATAGGCCGCAAAGAACAACGCGACACCGACCAACACTCTCAGCAGCGAATCCGGCCGCCAGCCGTCTGGCAGAAACAGCGGGAACATCACATTCGCCATGAACAGAACCGTGATCAACGGAACCCCGCGCACGAATTCAATAAAAATGACAGAAACCAACCGCACAATAGGCATGTCGGAACGCCGTCCTAAGGCAAGCAATATCCCGACTGGCAATGACACCACGATCCCGAACGTCGAAATCACGATTGTCACCAGAAATCCCCCCCAGAAATTCGTCGCCACCGGCGTCAAACCAAGCATGGTTGATCCCGTAAGTGACACAAATCCGATGATCGGAAAAATCACAAAGAAATAGATAATCCCCGCAAATTTGTACGGCGCATTCGGCCAGAGCAGCCACACAATCCCGAGCGCTTCCGCTGCAAAAAACAGATCAACCCGCCACCACTCGGCTTCAGGATACTGCCCGTAGATAAAATACCCCATATGGGACGTCACAAACGCCCAGCATACGCCGACAGGACGTCCGACATTCTCCGCCAGACACTCCTTGCCCGTATTCGCAGACCAGACCGCATCAACGATCAGATACTGGAAGAGCCCGGGAATCGTCGCATAAAGCGCCCAAAGCGAGAGAAGCGTCAGAACCGAATTCGTCACCGAGGAAAACAAATTCTCCCTCACCCAGAGCAGCACGCCGCTCGTCCGATGCGGTGCGGCTTCCTGCGGCAAAATCGTCTCGCGCATAAATCGTGTCTGGATCATCTCACCGCTCCACCAGCGCAACGCGCCTGTTGAACCAGTTCATGAACGCCGATGTCAGGAGACTAAAGGTCAGATAAACAAGCATCGTCACAGACACCATCTCGATGGCCTGCCCCGTCTGGTTCAAAACCGTCCCCGTAAACACATTCACAAGATCGGGATACCCGATGGAGACGCCCAGCGACGAATTCTTGGTCAGGCTCAAATATTCGCTGTTCAACGGCGGCACAATCACCCGCAGCGCCTGCGGCACCACAACCAGCCGCAATGTCTGCCCGCGCGACAATCCCAAAGCCTGCGACGCTTCCGTCTGCCCTTTCGACACCGCCAAAACACCCGCCCGGATCGTTTCCGCAATAAAGGCGGACGTGTAGGTCGAAAGTCCCACCACCATCGCCACGAATTCCGGCGCGAGATTAAGCCCGCCCGTCAGATTGAAGCGCCCCTTTTCCGGAAAATCGAACCCGAGCGGCGTGCCGACGCCGAGATAGACCAGCAAGGGCAAGCCAAAAATCAACGCGGTTGAGATCCAGCCAACCGGCAAACGCTCGCCCGTCTCGGCCTGCCTGCGCCGTGCAAACCGCGCCAGAATATACGCGCCGAGAATCCCGATCCCGAGTGCCGCAACCGTATACAGAATATCCCCGGCAATCAGCGGACGTGGCACAAGCAACCCGCGATTATTCAACCAGATATCGCCCGGAATGGCTAAGCTGTCCCGCGGCTCCGGCAAAGCTCCCAAAACGGCGCCATACCAGAAATACAAAATCAAAAGCAGCGGAATATTCCGGAAAACTTCAATGTAAACACCCGCAAGCCGCGACACGATCCAGTTCCGCGACAGCCGTAAAATGCCGATGATAAAACCGAGAATTGTCGCAAAAAAGATACTGACCAGCGACACAAGCAACGTGTTCAGCAATCCCACCCAAAATGCGCGACCGTAGGAGGAGGCCGCCGAATAGGCGATCAACGTCTGGCTGATATCAAAGCCCGCCTCGACGTCCCAAAAACCGAAACCCTGCGCGATATTGCGTTTTCTCAGATTTTCCGAGGTGTTTTCATATGCAAAATAAGCAAATAGCCCGATTGCCACGAGCAGCACGAACTGCGCGAACCGGCTCCTGAATTTCGGATCATTGTAAAAGACAACCTTGGCCGTAGCGTGGCTGCCCGATATTTGGGAACTCATCGACCCCCCGGTTCAGAAAATTTAAAAATCAAAGAGTGACAATAAGACCGGCAAAAACGGCAGGGACGTAAATCGCCCCTGCCGCAAACACATCAGCTTACCGAATTGGCGGCGCGTATTGCAGACCACCCTGGTTCCACAAGGCATTGCTGCCGCGAACCAGTTTCAGAGGCGAGCTTGGGCCAACATTGCGGTCAAACACTTCGCCGTAATTGCCAAGTGCCTTGACGATCTGGACAACCCACGCATTCGAGAGACCAAGCGACTCGCCGAACTTGCCTTCAACGCCAAGCAAACGCTTGATTTCCGGATTTTCCGACTTCATCATCTCGTCGACATTGGCCTTCGTCACGCCGAGTTCTTCCGAAATCAGCAGCGCATTGTGAACCCACTTCACGAGATTCAGCCACTGGTCATCACCCTGACGCACGACTGGGCCGAGCGGCTCTTTCGAGATGATTTCCGGCAGAATGGTATGATCATCCGGCTTTGTCATGCTGAGACGATCAGCAGCGAGGCCCGAACGGTCAGTCGTGTACGAATCGCAACGGCCTGAATCATAAGCCTTGAGTGCTTCTTCGCTCGTACCGAACGTCACAACCTTGTATTCCATCTTGTTTGCACGGAAATAATCGGCGACGTTGAGTTCGGTCGTGGTGCCCTGCTGCACGCAGATCGTCGCGCCATTCAGTTCCTTGGCCGATTTCACGCCAAGCTTGTTGTTCACAATGAAGCCTTGGCCGTCATAATAATTGATGCCGGCCCAGATGATGCCGAGCGTCGTCTCGCGCGACATGGTCCAGGTCGAATTGCGGATCAGCACATCAACTTCACCGGAAGCAAGCGCCGTGAACCGGTCCTTCGACGACAGCGGAACAAACTTCGCCTTCGTCGGATCATTGAAAACCGCTGCGGCAATCGCGCGGCAATATTCAACATCAAGACCCGTCCAATTGCCCTGCTGGTCCGGCACGCCGAAACCTGCGGTCCCTGGGTTTGCACCGCAAACGACCTGGCCCTTTTGCTTCACATTGTCGAGCGTACCAGCAGAAGCCGCCGTCGCAATCCCGAAACTTGCAGCCGAAATCACAGCCGCCAAAATCAATTTCTTCATTCCCATCCTCCAATTTGAACCGACCTCAGCCGAGTTCGGCAAGACATACACATCAGCACTATGCTTTCTGAGCATGGCAGCTATTACCATTTGACTTTGCTCAAGAGGTCAAGAGGATAGGATGAGCATTTTGATAAATTTTTGTGCAACTTCTTGACGGTGGGCGCGAAGACTCGTCCTATACCGCCTCGGAAGCGCCAGATAACCTCAGGATTCGTTCAAAAATGAAAAAAATGACGCCGCAAACGCTTGCCGGTCTCTCCGACCGCACGAAACTCGTTTATGCCGGTCGCGATCCCTCGGAGCAATTCGGCTTCGTCAATACCCCGATTTATCGCGGCTCCACCGTCATCGCCCCCACCATGAAAGAACTGCTCGACCGTTCGGGGCGCTATATTTATGGCACAATGGGCACACCGACGAGCGATGCGCTCGAATCCGCCTGGTCCGCCATCGCCGGGGCCGAGGGCACGGTCTGCGTCCCCTCGGGCCTCGCCGCCGTCAGCGTTGCACTTCTTTCCTGCCTCAAAGCAGGGGACCATCTCCTGATTACCGACAGTATTTACCGCCCCACCCGCACATTCGCCGAAACCCTGCTGAAACGCTTCGGCGTCGAAACCTCCTATTTCGATCCGATGATCGGCAGCGGCATCGAAGCCTTGATGCGCCCGAACACCACTGCCATTTTCACAGAGGCCCCCGGCTCGCAAAGTTTTGAGGTGCAGGATATCCCCGCCATCGCCAAAGTCGCTCGCGCCCATGGTGCAACCCTGCTGATGGACAATACGTGGGCGACGCCCTTTTTCTTCCCGCCGCACGAAATGGGCGTCGATCTTGCCATCGAAGCCGGTACAAAATACCTTTCCGGCCATTCCGATCTCCTGCTCGGCATGGTCTCGGCCAATGAACGCTCTTGGAAGGCCCTGCGCGAAACCTATGACGCCATGGCGATCTGCGCAGGCCCCGAGGATATGTTTCTGGCGCTGCGCGGCATGCGCTCCATGCTCGTTCGCCTGAAAGAGCAGGAAAAAAGCGCGCTCGACATCGCCAATTGGCTCAAAGCCCGCCCCGAAGTTGCCAAAATCCTTCACCCGGCTTTTCCCGATTGCCCCGGCCACGACATCTGGAAACGCGATTTCAAAGGCTCGTCCGGCTTGTTCTCGATCATCCTGAAGCCAGCCTCGCAAAAGGCCGTCGCCGCCATGCTCGACGATCTGCTCCTCTTCGGCATGGGCTATTCATGGGGCGGCTATGAAAGCCTGATCATCCCGTTCGATTGCTCGACCTATCGAACCGTCACACACTGGAACCCCGAAGGCCCCGCTTTGCGCATCCAGATCGGTCTCGAGGATGTGGAAGACCTCAAAAAAGATCTGGATTCCGGCTTCGCCCGTCTCCGCGCATCCGCTTGAATTTTAAGGCGCAAGCCATTGTGAATAAACACTTTCTGTTCCGTTCTTAAACCGGAATATAGCACGCCTATGCCCGCCCGATTTCAGCCAGAGCCACTCAATAGCTGAAATCGTCACAACGATCGCAGAAAAATGTTCCCGCCCCGCCGCAATCTCGGGATCAAGATTCGGCAGATGAAACGCATCCGCCCGTTCAATCACGCTCCCCGGTGCCGGATCGGTGCCGTAACACACGCGGCTCATCCGTTGCGAGGCAATCCACGCCGCATCCGCAACAATGCCCTCACAATGGATTGCCGCACTCCCGTCAATCCGGAGCTGCACTTTCGCCGCTTCATCATAAAAATGCACCCCGATCCGCGGATCGCGCGCTAGTTCTGATACTTTTTCCGACCTGCGATCCGTATGGAACCTGAGCGTCCCGGCACCCTCGTCAAAATCCCTTAACACCACCGTCCGGATCCGCGGTCGCCCGTCAAGCCCGAGTGTCGCAACGCTCGGCGTATGCATCGCATTCCTGCGGTCCGTGACGCCCCGCTTGATCAACCGGTACGCTTCTGAAAGCGTCGATTTCAGCGTGTCATCAAGTGCCTGCGATGCGTCCAAGTCTCAGAAGCCTTATGATAAATGGCGACTCCAGCAGGATTCGAACCTGCGACCTGCCGCTTAGAAGGCGGCTGCTCTATCCTGCTGAGCTATGGAGTCCCGGTCAGCGTTCATCAGAACACCCCAATCAGTGCGTCCACGATCCTACACGATTCGATCTGAAATTGTCAGAATAGGAAATCGTCCGCCGTTTCGCGTCCTGCGGTAGCTCGACCTGATAGGCAATCCCGTGCTTGACGGCATAGGCAACGGCATCAGCCTCCGTATCAAACCAGAGCTTCACCTGTTGCAACGTCTCGTCCGAGCCCGTCCATCCCATCAAGGGGTCAATCGTTCTGGCTTTCTCGGAAGAAAACTCCAGAAGCCAGCGATGCGTTTTCGCTGTTCCCGATTGCATGGCAGTTTTTGCTGGGCGGCTTATCCGGGCGGTCATGGGCGCTCTCGGTTCAAATTCAGGTTCATCGGCAAAGCCGGATGTCAATGCGGAAATGGTCGGGGCTGTAAGATTCGAACTTACGACCCTCTGCTCCCAAAGCAGATGCGCTACCGGGCTGCGCTAAGCCCCGACTGTTTCCACGCCCCTCGTCTAAGCGTTGTTGACGAACACTTCAAGTGGAATGTGACATTATCTTTGATAAGTTCTTGCGAATATATACCGTCTCAGCCTAGAAGCACGCATGCTGATCATCAATGACGTTACTTTTCGCATGGGCGCGCGGGTTTTGCTCGACAAAGCCTCCGCCAGTATCAACACCGGTTCGCGTGTGGGTTTCGTTGCCCGCAATGGCACCGGTAAGACAACTCTGTTCAAAATCATCCGCGGCGAACTCGGCACCGAGACCGGTTCGGTCATGGTCGGCAAGGGCCTGCGGATCGGCTCCGTCGCTCAGGAAGCCCCTGGCGGTCCGGAATCCCTGCTCGATGTCGTGCTCGCGGCTGATGTCGAACGTGACACGCTTTTGCGCGAATCAGAAACCGCGACCGACCCGGATCGCATTTCCGAAATCCACACCCGCCTCATGGATATCGGCTCCCATGCCGCCCCCGCACGCGCCGCCGCTATTTTGAACGGTCTCGGCTTTGACGCCGAAACCCAAGCCCGTCCCTGCTCGTCCTTCTCAGGCGGCTGGCGGATGCGCGTCGCCTTGGCCGCTGTCCTTTTCACCGAGCCCGATTTGCTCCTCCTCGACGAGCCGACCAACTATCTCGATCTTGAAGGCACGCTGTGGCTGATGGATTATCTTGCGCGCTATCCGCATACCGTGCTCGTCATCAGCCATGATCGCGATCTGCTGAACCAGTCCGTCGACCAGATCCTGCATCTCGATCAGGCAAAGCTCACACTTTACAAAGGCGGGTACGACAGTTTCGAACGGCAACGGCTCGAACAGCAAACCCTGCAACTCAAAATGCAGCGGAAGCAAGCCGACGAGCGCAAGCATCTGCAAGCCTTCGTCGATCGCTTCAAAGCCAAAGCCTCCAAAGCCAAACAGGCGCAATCGCGCATGAAGCGGCTCGAGAAAATGAAGACGATCACCCCGCTCATCGATCTCGACGTTCTGCCTTTCAACTTCCCTTCGCCCGAACGCCCCTTGGCCCCGCCCATCATCACGATGGAAAACGCCTCTGTCGGTTATGGCGACACCACCATTCTCTCGAAACTCTCGCTTGTCATC
Source organism: Alsobacter soli (assembly GCA_945883115.1). Classification (GTDB taxonomy): domain Bacteria; phylum Pseudomonadota; class Alphaproteobacteria; order Rhizobiales; family Beijerinckiaceae; genus CAIUPE01. The sequence goes on along the minus strand of CAMCXA010000013.1, from coordinate 34,932 downwards.
GCGGATGATGACCGCATCGGCCTCCTCGGCTCGAACGGCAACGGTAAATCCACCTTCGCGAAGCTCATCGGCGGACGCTTGCAAGCCATGTCCGGCATGGTACGCAGCTCGTCGAAAATGAAAGTCGCCTATTTCGCCCAGCACCAGCTCGACGAGCTGGATCTGAACGGCACACCGATCAGCCATGTCCGCCCGCTCATGCCAAATGCGAGCGAAGCGAGCGTCCGCGCCCGCTGCGCCCAGATGGGGTTTTCGGGCTCGAAAGCCGAAACGCTGATTTCCTCGATCTCCGGCGGCGAGAAAGCCCGTCTGCTTATGGGGCTCGCAACCTTTAGCGGCCCGCATCTCCTGATCCTCGACGAGCCGACCAACCATCTCGATATCGATTCGCGTGCCGCCCTCGTCGAAGCGATCAATGATTATGAAGGCGCCGTCATCCTCATCTCGCATGATCGCTTTTTGCTGGAAGCCTGCGCCGATCGCCTCTGGCTCGTCGGCAAAGGCACTGTCACCCCGTTCGAGGACGATCTCGACGCCTACCGCAAACTCGTGCTCGAAGGCGAACCCTCCGCCGCCAGCACAGAGAAAGCCAAAGCCAAGGCCCGCGATGCCGCCACCGCGCAAGACGCCCCGCCCAAGCGCCCCCACCCGAGCATCATCCGCAAAAAGCTCGAAGTGCTCGATGCACGCATCGCGAAATTCAACGAACTTGTGGTCAAGATCGACGGCTTCCTTGCCGACCCCGAAATCTTCAGGCGGGACAAGGGCAAAGCAGCACAACTTTCCGCCCAGCGCGCCGAGCTCACCCGCGCCTTGGACACAGCCGAGGACGAATGGCTGATCCTCTCCGCTGATCTCGAAGCTGCAAGCGCCGCCTGACACAAAGAATTCGCGTCAGGCCTTCTTTTCCCAGCGTCCCTCGTCATTCTGCTGCCAATAGGTCGCGTCCAGTCCCCGCACGCGCACTTCTTTCCAGTTGGAGCGCGCGGCAGCAAGCGCTTCCTCGTCATACCCGTCAAACATCAGCACAATGCGCTGATAGTTTTCCGGCGCGTCCGGCAAAGGTGCGCCATCAACCAGAAACCTGACCGTCGCCCCGTTCGGATTATCATCGGCTTGCGTCAGCGCAATCGGCTCGTCGGCCAGATCCGCCTGCCCCTCGATCCCGTGTGGCAGAAACCCGCCTTCGGAATAAGTCCACAAATGCTCGTCGAGCTTTTCAATCCGCTCCGCCTTCGGTGTCTGCACACAGACCCGCCACCTCCGCTCGAGGCTCTTTTCGAGCAATTGCGGTAAAACCTTTTCCAAAGGCTGGCGCTGCAAATGATAAAACAGAATTTCGGTCATGACAGGACTATGCCTCGCCCGTCAGGCATGGTCCAGCCGAACTCTCGCAGCATCCCCGGAAATTGTCTTTTTAGCGAAACAGAAACCGCCCGAACCGCGCCGCCACAAACCCACCCGCCAATTGTGCCAGAATAAACCCCGGCGCATCCATCAGGCGGATCCCCGAAAAACTGTCGGTCAACGCCCGCGCCAAGGTCACCGCCGGATTGGCGAACGATGTCGACGCCGTAAACCAGTAAGCCGCCGTAATATATAGCCCCACAGCCACTGGAATCGCCTCGGCACGACTTCTCCCGACGCCTATAATCGTCAAAACAAGCCCGAACGTCGCCACAAATTCGGAAAACCATTGCGCCGGCCCCGCCCGCTCATGCACCGACATTTGCAGCAATGGAACATCAAACATGGCATGCGCCACAAGCACCCCAAACAGAGCACCCACGAGTTGCGCAAGAATGTACGAGCTGGTCAGCGACGCCGAGAATTCCTGCCGGTCTCCCAAAAACAACGTCACAACCGGATTAAAATGCGCGCCTGAAATACGTCCGAACATCAAGATCAGACACACCAGCATCGCCCCCGTCGCAATCGTATTGCCAAGAAGCGCAACCGCGACATTCCCGCCAGCCAAACGCTCCGCCATGATCCCGGAACCAACCACGGTTGCGAGCAGCAACGCGCTGCCAACCCCCTCAGCCACAATCCGTTGCGAGGTAACAGGCAACTCGCTCATGACGCGCTACCCTTCGACGCCCCCTCTAAAGCGCCGATCTCTTTCAATTTCTTCGATAGAACAAGCCCGCTGATTGATTTTGTGGGTAACGCACAAAATGCCGCAATTCTGTTGCGCATCAGGCGAAATGCTTCCTCGAACGCGCGTTCCTTCTCGATATCCGTTCCCTCGACCGCCGCCGGATCCTCGATCCCCCAATGTGCGGTCATGGGCTGCCCCGGCCAGAAAGGGCAGGCTTCTCCCGCTGCATTGTCGCAAACCGTAAATACAAAATCCATTTGCGGAGCATCGGGCACGGCAAAAACATCCCAACTCTTGGAACTCAGCCCCTCTGTCGAAATCCCGTGCCGATCAAGCACTTTCAGAGCAAACGGGTTTACGACGCCCTTCGGCTGGCTCCCCGCCGAATAGGAAGCGTAACGCCCCTGTCCGAGGCTCCTCAGCAATGCCTCCGCCAAAACCGAACGGGCCGTATTTCCGGTACAGAGAAACAATACATTGAAAACGCGATCAGTCATGCGCACAGTCCACTTCGCAACAGGGTGACAGGGATTTGATCAGCGGCGCGCAAATCTCGGCCCGCCCGCCGCAGCAATCTTGCAGAATAAATTCGATCAGGCCGCGAATTCCGCCAAGCTTCGCGCGATACTGGATCGACCGCCCCGCCTTCTGGCCATCAATCAGCCCCGCCCGCGCCAAAATCCCCAGATGCGTCGACATCGTGTTTTGCGGGATCTGCAAAACACGGCTGATCTCTCCAGCAGGCAACCCCTCGGGCTCATGCTTCACCAACAACCGGAACACATCTAGCCGCGTCGATTGCGACAGGGCCGAAAGCGCGAGAAGGGAATCAAACTTATCCATAATTCTCGATATATCGATAAATTAAGTCAAAGAAAAGGTGGCCAAGCCCCCCTCTCCGATCAAATTTCGTAATAGTCCGCCACCAGCCGGTCGAGCAAACGCACGCCCCAGCCTGAAGCCCAGCTTTTGTTGATATCCGTCTCGGGCGACGACATCGCCGTTCCGGCAATATCGAGATGCGCCCAAGGCGTTTCGCCCACAAAGCGCTTGATGAAATGCGCCGCCGTGATCGACCCCGCATTCCGCGCGCCAGCATTTTTCATATCGGCGAACTTGCTGTCGATCATCTTGTCGTAATTCTTGTCGAGCGGCATCCGCCATACGCGCTCGCCCGTCACCTGCCCCACAGCGTGCAACCGCTCGGACAGCGTATCGTCATTCGAGAACAGCCCGGCATGTTCATTGCCGAGCGCCACGAGGATAGCCCCCGTCAGCGTCGCCAGATTCACCATGAACGAAGGCTTGTAGTGCTCATTCACGTACCAGATCACGTCACCAAGCACCAAACGCCCCTCGGCATCCGTATTGATGATCTCGATCGTCTGCCCCGAGAGCGACGTCACAATATCTCCCGGACGCTGTGCATTGCCGTCCGGCATATTCTCGACAAGCCCGATTGCGCCGATCACATTGACCTTCGCCTTCCGCGACGCAAGCGCGTGCATCAACCCGACCACACAGGCCGCGCCTGCCATATCGCCCTTCATGTCTTCCATGCCGCCGGATGGCTTGATCGAAATCCCGCCCGTATCGAAGCAAACGCCCTTCCCGATAAACGCGAGTGGTGCCCCCTTCGGCCCCTTCTTGTTTGGCGCGCCGTTCCATTTCATGATGACAACGCGGCTTTCCTTCCGCGATCCCTGCCCGACCCCGAGCAAAGCGCGCATCCCGATCTTCGCCAATTGCTTCTCGTCCAGCACCGTAATCTCGACACCGAGCGCCTTCAGCACCTCGGCCCGCTTTGCAAATTCCACCGGATCGAGCACATTTGGCGGCTCGTTCACAAGATCGCGCGCCATAATCACGCCGCCTGCAAGCGACTCCGAAACCTTCGCCAATTTCCGCGCCGCCGCCACATCGCCAAGCGCGATATTGATCGAGTCTGCACCTTCTGATGCCCCGTTATCATCTTTCTTTTTCGTCTTGTATTTATCAAATTTATAGGCCCTGAGCCGGATACCAAGCGACAAATCCGCCGCCGCCTGCCCATCCACCCGCCACCCGTTCGGCCCTGTAAACAAAATCGTCGCCTGTTTCGCCGAGCCAAGACGCCCCATCACCGCGCCACCGAGATTGACATAATCCGTCTTCTCGCGATCCTTCGCCGTCCCGGTTCCGATCACGATCAACCGGTCCGCCACCATATTCGGCGGCGCGAGCAGGGTGAGCGCTGCTTTTTCCTTGCCCTTGAAATTTTCAGCCGTCATCGCCCGTGCCAAGGCATTAGCCGCAGACGTGCCAATCAACTTTTTCAGACCTAACGGGATCACGAGATCGTCACCAACAAATATGACGCACGCGCCTGTTTTCGGCTGGATGAGGGAATTAAAAATAATTTTGAGTGTGGACGGCATGTGTTTCTCCTAAAATATCCACAACCTCTACTGCCGAGCCGCCAACGAGGCAACAAACAATTCGGCAATCGGCCCTTCTCCCTGCTATAGGATGGCGCGACACCACCTTGACGAAACTGATCGCCGGGTTCGGGCGCGCGGGGACTTGATGCGGATACTCGACAGATACCTGCTCAAAATGCTGGCAAAGCCATTTCTCGCCTCCTTGTCAGGCTTGATCGGCGTGATCTGGGTAACCCAATCACTCAAGCAATTCACGTTAGTGACGACACAAGGCCAATCATTCTTCACGTTTCTCAAGGTCACAATTCTTGCACTGCCGACAATTCTGGCCATTCTTGCGCCCGTTGCGCTCTTCATCGCGGTCTTACATACATTCAACCGCCTCAATGCGGACAGCGAACTCGTTATGTTCAGCACAAATCGCGTCTCGCCTTGGCAAATGCTCAAGCCCGTTCTCGGCTTCTCGCTCCTCATCGCGGTTTTCACACTCTTTCTGACGGGCTGGCTCATGCCCGAAAGCTCCCGCTCATTGCGCGACATCATCACCCAAATCCGTGCGGACTTTGTCGCCAAAATCGTTCAAGCCGGAAAATTCAACACGCTGGAACGGAATGTCGTCTTCCACTACCGCGAAAAAAGCGGTGACGCTTTGGTTGGCGTATTCATTCAGGACGCGCGCGATCCTGAACTCACGGTCGCCTACATCGCCGAACGTGGTCAGGTCGTCGAAATCGGCGGAAGCACATTTCTCGTTCTCGAAAATGGCAGTGTCCAACGCGAAGCAGCAAAGGCCGTCGACGCCAGTGTTGTCGCGTTCAAACGCTACTCGCTCGATCTCGCCCAACTCACACCCGATGCGGGCACCGTGAAATACAATCCGCGCGAACGCAGCACGCTTGATCTTGCGCAATCCGTTTTCAAAAACACAAGCACGACGATAGAGAGCGGCCAAATCCTGTCCGAACTTGTCGAACGTTTTACCGCACCACTTTATGCTTTTGCCTTCATGGCGATCGCCTTTGCGGCAACGTCAACACCCCGGACCACGCGACAAGCTGGCACCCGCATCGTCAATGCAGCGGTCGGACTGGCAATCGGTCTCCGGCTGGTCGGTTTCTCTGTGGGGTCAATGATCGTCAAAAATCCCGCATTGAGCATGGCAAGCTTCCTCATACCGTTGCTCGCCATCTGTGCTTCATTTCTGTATCTTTTTTCCACATCGGAAATGCGTGCGTCGCGCCGCTCCGCACAGGCCAAAGGACACTAAAACGTCATGGCCAACCTCATACCGAAACTGTTTTACCGACATCTATTCAATCGCTTTCTGCTTGTGATTGTCCTCACCTTTCTCGTTGTCCTGACACTCATTTATGTCCTGGACTTTGTCGAACTGATCCGGATTTCGTCCGGTTTTGAGAACACATCGATCGTTTCGTTGCTGTATTTGTCCCTCCTTCGTGTACCACCTGTCGCCGAACAGGCCTTTCCGTTCGTAGCCCTGTTCGGCGCGTTGATCGTGTTCCTTTCCTTGTCGCGGCTACGTGAGCTCGTCGTCGCGCGAGCAGCCGGAATTTCAATTTGGCAGATCTTGATACCGCCTCTGTTTGTTGCACTTCTGCTCGGTGTGTTTTCCACAATTGTCTACAATCCCGTATCTGCCACCTTGAAAAATCAGATCGAGGAGGCAGAAGCAAAACTTCTCAGAAACAACAAGCCCGTCGATAAATCCGAGTTCTGGCTCCGCCAATCGAGCGCCGACGGCGATGCCATCATCCGCGCCGTGAGAACAAACAACCGGACGGCAAGTTTGGCAAACGTCACCTTCTTCGAATTTGATCCTCAAGGCCGTTTCGTACAAAGGATAAAGGCCGACAAGGCCGTTCTGCTCGATGGATACTGGCGGCTCGAGAATGCAAGGGTTTTAACGCCTGGCGCTCTTCCCGAAATGCATTCGGTCTTCGAAGTTGCGACAAATGTCACGCCCGATCTGCTCCGCCAGACATTCACGGTACCCGATGCTGTTCCATTCTGGATCCTGAAAAACTGGGCTGACCAGATGCAATCGGCAGGCATTGATGCCACCGCCTTTTATCAGGCCTACCAATCATTACTCGCAAAACCCCTTGTCTTCCTCGCCATGGTTTTCATCGCTGCCTGTGTCTCCGTCCGGTTTTCCCGAACGGGTCAGAGTGCCATGGCTATTCTCGGCGGAGTGGTTTCTGGTTTTGTATTCTTTACCATAAACAAAATTTTTTCTGACCTGGGGTCGGCAGGACTGATATCAACAATTTTAGCGGCTTGGCTGCCTCCGGGCATTGCCTGCTTTCTCGGCTGCTGGACCTTGTTGTATCAGGAGGACGGTTAGCGTTAAGATAGAGCTAACCATAATTCGGAGTATCCTAAAGGAATGGCGTTTGGTCGTTCGCTCAGTCTCGCATTTTTAATTGGCAGCTTGCTCGTCGCCATGCCGCTTCATGCTGTCGAAAAAACCTCCCCTCAACCTGCAAAATCATCCTCGACAGAAGAGCCTAAACCGCTCGTGATCGATGCCGATGAACTTGTATATGACCGCGACAATGAACGTGTTTCTGCCTCCGGCAATGTGAAGCTCTATTACAAGGGAAAGATCCTTGAAGCGGACATTGTTACTTACGACCAGAAGACAAAGAGGGTAACTGCGTCGGGTCATGCGAAACTCACTGAACCCGGCGGCGATGTCGCGTATGGCGAAACGTTTGAATTGTCGGATGATTTCCGCGACGGCTTCATAAAGTCTTTGCGCATCGACACGATCGACAAAACCCATTTCGTCTCCCCCCGTGCCGAGCGCATCGGAAGTGATGTGCTCGTCTTCGAAAAGGGAACCTACACGGCCTGCGACGCCTGCAAGGAAGATCCGGCAAAACCGGCATTCTGGCAGATCAGGGCAAAACGCATCATCCACAATACAACAGAACAGATGATTTATTACGAGGATGCACGTTTCGAATTACTCGGTGTACCCGTCTTCTACTCGCCCTATTTGTCGGCTCCCGATCCGGACGTCAAAAAGAAGACCGGACTACTCTTCGTCAGTCCCGGATACTCGTCGACTTTCGGCGCAAGCCTTTCGGGATCCTATTTCATCAATCTCGCACCCGATTATGATCTCACGCTCTCACCCAGTTATTTTTCACGACAGGGGTTTCTCGGTGCGCTTGAATGGCGCCAATTACTTGATGGTGGCTCCTACACGCTTCGCGTAGCAGGTATATCCCAGGAGAACCCGGGAGAGTTTCTGACAGGCGATAACGGGCCGGGTGACATGATCGAGCGCGGCTATATCGAAACATTCGGGAAAATGGCAATCAACAAAAATTGGCATTGGGGGTGGGATATAGCCCTAATCTCCGACAAATGGTTTCTGGAAAACTACAAAATCGATAGCCCTTCGGTTACCAACCTCGGCACCATCAAATACGAGTCGACGTCAACAGCTTTCCTTCAAGGAGACGGCGATCGCAGCTACTTCAACATGAGCGGCTACAGCTTCAAAACGCTTGTGAGCGGCGACAACCAGACCTACCAACCCTATATCCTGCCGGTACTCGATTATGACCGCCGCTTTTCCGGACCCTCCGGCATAGAGGGCGAATTCGATCTCACCGCCAATTTTCTCCACGTAACCCGCGAGGAAGCCGATTACGGCACTCTGACCGGAACTTGCAATTCACTCTTGCCCACCTCTACAAATTGTTATCTGCGCGGTGTTGGCGGCAATTATGCCCGATACACTACCCAACTCGCGTGGCGCCGAACCTTCATTGATGATCTCGGCCAGTCCTGGACACCCTTCAGCTCAGCCCGCCTCGATTTTGCATTCTCGACATTGAGCGATTCGAGCACGGCAAACCAGCAGCAAGATGCACTTATCTCCAACACCGACGAACCATTATCCCGTACCATGGGCACGGTCGGTGTCACCTACCGTTATCCATTCATTAGCCCCGGCGAACATATCACCCAGCAATTTGAGCCAATCGTCCAGCTCATCGCCCGTCCGAACGAGACAAACACTGGCAAGTTTCCGAATGAAGACGCCCAGAGCCTTGTTTTCGATGATACAAATCTGTTCTCTGTCGACAAATTTTCCGGCTATGACCGCATCGAGGGCGGTGTGCGCGCCAATATTGGCGGTCAGTACACGCTAAACCTGAACAATGGCGCCTACGCCAATCTATTGCTCGGCCAGTCCTTTCATCTGTCCGGTTCAAATTCCTTTGCCAGTCGCGGTCTTGCATTGGAGGGTTTGCAATCCGGTCTGGATACGAACCAGTCGGACTATATTTCCCGCCTTCAGCTTGTACCCACACAGGACTATTCCTTCACCGCACGGGCCCGTTTCGACGAAAATGATCTCACAACAAAGCGGCTGGAGCTCGAAACCCGTGCCACCTTCGACAAACTGTCAACAAGTTTGAACTATGCATTTTTTGCCGCGCAACCGGATGCAGGGATCGCCGAAAACCGCGATGGTCTCGGTGTCGGCAGCAGTTACAAAATCGACGAAAACTGGAACGTATTCGGTAACGCCCTGTTCTATCTGGCAAAAGATACAGTCTACTCGACCAACCTCGCCTATTACGGCATGGGATTTGGCTATAATAACGAATGCACCACCGTCGCTTTGTCGTACAATAGCAGGGAAGAGTTGCTCACCGGCACCGAGGAAGGCGAGCAAACCCTCTGGCTTTCAATAACATTCAGAACGCTGGGCGCTTTTCAATTCGAGCAAAGATCGACCGCAAGCACTGGCACTTCAAATTGACCGCATTGCCCCGCAATCCCGAATGTCGATAGATACGCTCCCCCCCCTCAGGGACGTTATCCGCCGCTTCGAATTGCAGGCATCAAAGGCGCTTGGGCAGAATTATCTGTTCGACCTCAACCTCACCTCCCGCATCGCCCGCTCCGCCGGCATCACGCCGGAGACGACCGTCATTGAAGTCGGCCCGGGCCCGGGCGGCCTCACCCGCGCAATATTGGCCCTTTCCCCGAAGAAGATAATCGTCATCGAGAAAGACCCCCGTTTCATCCCCGCGCTCGAAGAAATATCCGCGCATTACCCCGGCCTCATGACCATTCTGAACGAGGACGCGCTCTCAATCGACTGGAACAGGTTTTCCGGGCACAAACACATCAAAATTGCCAGCAATCTGCCCTATAACATTGGCACCGAACTCCTGACCCGTTGGATTGGCGTCGAGCCATGGCCGCCCTTCTACGAGAGCATGACACTCATGTTCCAGCGCGAAGTCGCGTTACGGATTGTTGCAACGCCCGAAGATCCGCGCGAATATGGTCGTCTCGCTGTTTTCAGCACCTGGCGAACAGAGGTAAGGCTTCTGTTCGACGTATCCCCGAGCGCCTTCATACCGCCCCCGAAAGTCACATCCAGCATCGTGCACCTCGTGCCGCGAACAGACCCGCTGCCCTGCCTGCAATCAGATCTCGAAGCCGTCACGCGCAATGCATTCGGCCAACGACGAAAAATGCTCCGTCAGAGCCTCAAGGGAATGGGCGTCGATCCGGCGGCACTTCTGGCAAACACCGGTATTGATGAAACGGCACGCGCGGAAACGCTCTCCGTCATGCAATTCGTAACGCTCGCGCAGCGTTATCGTCAGCTCAAATCCGGCACGGTCTGATTGACCCTGATTTCAGGGTAAATCACCAAGCAGTCCGGCAACAAAACTCGAAAGCCCCACCTGCCGTTCCCGCTTGAGTCTTTCGGCCGCCAGCAGCGCGCGTAATTGCGCAAATGTCTTGTCGAGATCATCATTGACCAACACGTAATTATAATCTTCCCAACGGCTGATTTCCTGCTTGGCTGCTGCTAACCGCCTATCAATCACCTCGCCCGAATCTTCAGCTCGGCGCTCAAGTCGCGTCCGCAACTCCGTGATCGACGGCGGCAATATGAACACCGTCACAACATCGTCCGGTGCCTTTGACGCAATCTGCCGCGCCCCCTGATAATCAATATCGAAAAGAATATCCTTTCCTTCCGAGAGAGCCTTCTCGATCGGCTTGCGCGGAGAGCCATAATGATTGCCATGCACAAAGGCGGATTCCAGCAAATCCCCGCGTGTCTGCAAATCCCTGAATTCAGTCTCGGAAATGAAATAGTAATGGCTTCCCTCGACCTCGCTCGGACGCCGCTCCCGCGTCGTAACAGAGATCGACAATGACAGCGAAGCCTCCCGCTCGCGCAACAGACGGGTCAAAGTCGTCTTCCCTGCACCGGAGGGCGACGACAGCACCAGCATCAATCCGCGCCGCTTGATTTGGGGATTACTCAGATGAAGTGTCATGGTCGCTGAAAATCCGATCGTGATCTTTGTTCCGCCACCCGTCGTTCCGCCCCCGGCGTCCCGTCAGTTGGCAGGCGGAACCTTTTTTTTCACAGGTGCCTTGGCCGTAGGCTTGGCTGGCGTCGTTACCTTGGGCGGAGCTTGCTGAATTGGCGCTTCAACTGCTGGCTTTGGCGGTGTTGCGGGCTTTGCTTCAACCGGCGGAGGTGCCAATGCGCCTGCCGTGGAGTCAACGCTGTCCGCTTCGATCTGTCGCCACTTTTGAACATTCTTGTTATGCTGTTCCAGTGTTTCCGCAAAAGCGTGCCCGCCGGTTCCGTCCGCAACGAAATACAGATCTTTCGTCCGCGATGGATTGACCACCGCTTCAAGCGCCGCTTTTCCGGGATTTGTGATCGGCCCGATTGGAAGACCGGGGATCACATAGGTATTGTAAGGCGTCGGGCTATCAATCTCGCTCTTCAGGATTGCTCTCCCGAGCGTACCCTTGCCCCCGACAAGCCCGTAAACAATCGTCGGGTCGGATTGCAACTTCATTTGCTTGTTCAGCCGGTTGATAAAGACACCGGCGACACGGGGCCGCTCATCCGCCTTGCCCGTCTCCTTCTCCACAAGCGAAGCCAGAATGACCATTTCTTGCGGGCTACTGATCGGCAAATCCTGCGACCGCCTTTCCCAGATTTCCTTCACCGCCCGTGCTTGCTCCTGCGCCATCCGGTCCAGCAATTGGGTTCGTGTCATGCCGCGCGTGAACTTGTATGTCTCGGGCAGCAGCGTGCCTTCCTTTGGAATTTCGCGCACCTCACCCGACAAAATCTCGTCCCGCATCAGCCGCTCGACAATCTGCGAGCTCGTCAGACCTTCGGGGAGCGTGAGCGCATGCAACACCGATTTACCCTCGACGAGAATATCCGTCACCTCGGAAAGGCTCACCCTTGCCTTGAACGCATATTCGCCCGCCTTGATGAGTGACGCCTTGCCGCCCAATTGCCACCCGAGCGCTAGCAAAAACGACTGGTCGATAATGCCTTCCCGCTCCAGCTGGTCGATGACGTCGGAGGTTCCGCCCCGAACGATCACAACCTTTTCGGCCTCCAATGGCCCCGGCGCCGTGAAGCTGCGTTCGACCATCGCCACAATGGCCAGCACAAGGAGTGCAACAATCACAATAAACGACATCAACCCGCTGAGAAAATTGGTTAGCGGGCGCTCGGGGCGCTCCTTTTCAGGCCGCGCAGGCGGCAACGGTACCGATTCGGGTAAAATGGCTGCAGAGGGGCTCTTCGGCACAAGCCTGTTGAAAAAACGCCTCGGCTTCGGCGTCTCTTTCTCTGGCAAATCTGTCTCCGGGCGCATCGCGTCAAGCATGGTCGCCTCGCCTCAAAACTGGATACGTTAGGCAGGTATTACCCCGCGCTCCCGGCATCACAAGCAAATCTCGGTCACGCTTCGTACCGCCGGAAAACAAGCGACGCATTTGTGCCACCAAACCCGAATGAATTGGACAGAGCAATATCAACTTTCCGCTTCTTCGCAGTATGCGGCACAAGATCGATCGATGTTTCAACCGACGGATGATCCAGATTGAGCGTTGGCGGAACAATTCCGTCGCGGATTGCCAATACCGAAAAAATCGCCTCAATCGCCCCGGCAGCACCAAGCAAATGTCCTGTAGCCGATTTTGTTGCCGACATTGCGACCGAATTGCGGCGACTTCCAAGCAATCGCTCAACCGCCCTGAGCTCGATCTCGTCACCCAACGGTGTCGATGTTCCGTGCGCATTCACATAATCCACATCTTCCGCCGAAACACCGGCGCGCTTCAGCGCTGCTGTCATGCACCGGAACGCACCGTCGCCATCTTCCGCCGGTGACGTGATGTGGTACGCGTCGCCCGAAAGCCCGTACCCCACCAATTCCCCATAAATCTTCGCGCCACGCGCCAAAGCGTGCTCCAGCGCTTCGAGCACTACAATTCCGGCCCCCTCGCCCATCACAAAACCGTCGCGATCGCGATCATAGGGGCGCGAAGCCTTCTCAGGAGTTTCGTTAAAACCGGTAGAGAGCGCCCGACAGGCACAGAATCCCGCAAGCGACAATCGGTTGATCGGCGATTCCGCACCACCCGCCACCATCACATCGGCATCACCGAGCATGATGAGACGGCCCGCATCGCCAATCGCATGCGCACCTGTCGAACACGCCGTCGCAACCGAGTGATTCGGGCCCTTCAGCCCGTGCGCAATCGAAATATAACCTGATGCGAGATTGATGATCCGCCCCGGAATAAAGAACGGCGAAATGCGACGCGGTCCCTTTTCGAGCAAAGTCACCGAGGCATCATAAATTCCGCCAATGCCGCCAATGCCCGAACCGACCAAAACTCCGGTGCGGGTTTGATCCTCGTGGCTTTCCGGTGCCCAGTTTGCATCCCGAAGCGCCTCGCCAGCTGCCGCAAGACCGTAAACGATAAACTCGTCCACCTTGCGCTGGTCCTTCGGATCCATCCACTGATCGGGATTGAACGTTCCGTTGGAGCCATCGCCCCTCGGAATTTCGCAGGCAATCTGCGAGGCAATGTCGGAGACATCGATCCGGGAGACGCGGGCAGCGCCACTCTCGCCGGCAATCAGGCGCTTCCACGAGTGTTCAACACCCATTCCGAGTGGACCCACCATGCCCATCCCTGTGATCACCACACGACGCATGGAAGGAGCCCCCCGGAACAATCAGTTGAGTCGAAGCAGGCCTGAACTCAGGCTGACTTCTTCGAGATGAAAGCGACAGCGTCGCCAACCGTGCGGATTGTTTCCGCCGCATCATCCGGAATCTCGACGCTGAACTCTTCTTCAAAAGCCATCACGAGTTCGACCGTGTCGAGACTGTCTGCGCCAAGATCATCAATGAAATTTGCGCTCTCAATCACCTTGTCGGCATCAACACCCAAATGCTCGATCACGATCTTATTAACGCGCGCTGCGATATCACTCATAATTAACCCTCATGCTTTCGACTGAACGGCGGCTTTCCAACGTTTGCCACACGCCGCCTCCCACCGGATGACCCGGCAACCGACAACAATGCAACCACGGTTAAAAACCGGTAAACTCAACTCACGTCAAACGACTTTGAAGCGCAATCGTCAACCCCTTATACGCGATCTAACAAAAATTTATTGCAGTATAATACAGAAAACGAACCGGTCTGGGACCCAAGAAAAAACATTAAATCTCCGGGCTAACCCGTTCAGATCATGATCATTCCGCCATTAACATGCACTGTCTGGCCCGTCACATAAGCCGCTTCGTTGCTCGCAAGAAAAACCGCTGTTGACGCCACCTCGTCAGGCGTTCCATACCGCCCGGCAGGGATGCGCTGCAACATCGCTTCAGTTTGCTTCTCGTTCAAAACATCTGTCATGGGCGTCTGGATAAAGCCCGGCGCAATGCAGTTCAGTGTGATATTGCGACTCGCAACTTCCTGCCCCACCGACTTCGCCATCGCGGAAATCGCTGCTTTAGACGCTGCGTAATTCGCCTGCCCCGGATTCCCCATGGAACCGACAACGGAGGTAATAAAAATCACACGGCCGAACCGCCGCCGCATCATGTTTTTGACTGCGGCACGCGTCAGATAAAAAGCCGAATCGAGATTGACGCGGAGCACCTGATCCCATTCCTCGTCCTTCATCCGGATAAAGAGATTATCGCGTGTCACACCGGCATTGTTCACAAGAATATCCAGTCCGCCCATCGCCGTCTCGGCGCTCGCAATCAAGCCGTCAAGCGCTGTCTTGTCGGCAAGGTTGCACGGAAATACGTGCACCCGGCTGCCCAATTCGTCCGCAAGCTGCTGGAGTGCCGCCTCCCGCGTTCCCGATAGTGAAACCACGGCACCTTGCGCATGCAACGCCCTGGCAATCGCACCGCCAATGCCGCCAGATGCTCCTGTTACAAGCGCTGTCCGCCCTGAAAGATCAAACATGTCCGAAGCTCCTAAGTAAGACCCAACGCATCCGGAAAAGCCGCAATGTCCTCGGGGCTGCCCATCGAAAAACCCTGCGCATCCGGCACAATCCGCTTCAACAAACCTGTCAAAACCTTGCCCGCACCAATTTCAAAAAAGCGGTCGATACCCTGTGCGCCCATCCACTGGACACTCTCGCGCCATCTTACCGTTCCTGTCACCTGACGCACCAGATTTGTACGGATTTCGTCGGGATCAGAGCTCGGACCGGCGAGAACATTGCATACCACCGGAATTTTTGGTGGCATCAGCGAAACCCCGGCTAGCGCATCCCGCATCGCATCCGCCGCAGGAGACATCAGCGTGCAGTGGAAAGGCGCGGATACCGGCAACAGAATAGCGCGTTTTGCTCCCTTGAGCTTCGCCAGTTCCATCGCCCGTTCCACAGCAGCCCTGTGCCCCGAAATGACCACCTGCCCGCCACCATTATCATTCGCGGCCTGACAAACGTCGCCCTGCGCTGCTTCTTTTGCGACCGCCGCCGCATCCGCAAAATCGAGCCCGATGAGAGCTGCCATCGCGCCCAGTCCCGCCGGAACCGCCGCCTGCATCGCGCTCCCGCGAACTCGGAGCAGCAAGGCCGTATCCGTAATTGTCAGCGTACCCGCCGCCGCCAGCGCCGAATATTCACCCAGCGAGTGCCCGGCTACAAATGAAACATGCTTTTTGAGATCAAGCCCCGTTTCACTTTCCAGCACCCGCTTGGTTGCAAGGCTCACAGCCATCAATGCGGGTTGCGCGTTCGCCGTAAGCGTCAACTCCGCCTCAGGTCCCTCGAACATCAATCCGGAGAGTTTCTGCCCCAATGCAGCGTCGACTTCCTCGAATACCTGTCGAGCAACGGGAAATGCAGCATGAAGCGCCTGCCCCATCCCGACAAACTGGCTCCCCTGCCCCGGAAAAACAAAAGCTGCACCCATTTTGGTCACCATGCGTCAAAGTTGCGAGCCGTGAGACACCTCGGCGCGCCGAGAGTCAAGAGCACCCCATAAAGAGAGAACCGATTGCACCGCATTATAGCGCCAATTGATTTATTTTTTCTCTTAACTCGCCAAGCTGTACCTTGGATGCTACCCTCGCTCATCTTGATTTCAGTGAGACTAGCAGCCATGCGTATTGCTTCATGGAACGTCAATTCGGTTCGCCAACGGACCGAGCATCTCGTCGCCTGGCTCAAGGAAACAAGTCCGGATATCGTCTGTCTTCAGGAACTCAAATGCACCGAAGATACGTTTCCAACCGCGGAAATCGAATCGCTCGGCTACAATATTGCGGTCCTCGGCCAGAAAACCTTCAACGGCGTCGCACTTCTTTCGAAATATCAGCTTGAGGACGTAACGCGCGGTCTCCCCGGCGATGATCAGGATGAACAGGCCCGCTACATCGAGGCTTTGGTTTCGTTGCCGCAGGGTGTCGTTCGAATCGTTTCGCTCTATTTGCCGAACGGCAACCCGCTCGGCACCGAAAAATACACCTACAAGATTGCTTGGTTCGACCGCTTGATCGCCCGCGCACGTCATCTGCTCACTTTGGAGGAGCCGTTGGTACTTGCCGGAGATTATAACGTCATTCCGGCACCTTCGGATGCAAAAGATCCGGCCAGCTGGTTGAATGACGCGCTTTTTATCCCGCAGACTCGCGCCAAATTTCAGGAACTGCTCAACCTCGGCTTCACCGACGCCTTCCGCGCGTGCAGTGATCAAAAAGGCGTTTTTACATTCTGGGATTATCAGGCAGGAGCTTGGCCGAAAAACAATGGTATCCGCATCGATCATCTGCTGCTGTCGCCGCAAGCTGCGGACAAATTGGTCGCCTGCGAGATCGACAAACACGTCCGTGCTTGGGAAAAACCGTCGGATCACGTGCCGATCAGGGCCGATATCACGGTGTGACGCCCGACCCTGCCATTGTCGCCGTCTTGCGGCTTGACCACCGATCAAGATAGGCCTTCGCCGCGATCCGGTCATTCTCGGTCGCCTCGGAAATGACCTTCTTGTTGAGGTCCAAAATCCACGCATCCTTTTCGGGATCCGCCCCGTCGCTTGCGAGCGTCAGCCACATAATCGCGCGGGCTCTCTGCTTGGAACCAACTTTGCCTGAGGCCAGCAATTCGCCAAGCGTCGCCTGCGAGAGCCTGTGTCCCTTCTCGGATGAGAGATTGAGCCAACGGACGGCCTGTTTGACGTCCTTATTGCCGCCAATTCCGTCAAGATACAGCTTGCCCAGATAATACTGCGCATCCCGATCACCAAAATACGTTGCCGAATACGAAAACATCTCCCGTGCGCGCTCGGGGTTGGCTTTCACAGCACTATTTGTAATGCCTTTGAGATAATAATGTCCCAACGCATTGAACGACGCCGCAATGAATGGCGCCATCGCCGAGTCCGGTAATTCATCGGCATTCTCGTCGCATAACCGCGAAAAATAGGAATAAGCTTTCACCTCGTTCCGCGGCACGCCGTCGCCATCCGCATTCATCCGCGCAAGTTTCCAGAGTGCGGGCGCATGGCCCTGCTTCGCCGCTACTTCCAGCGTTGCAACAGCACTCTCTTTATTTCCCGCAAGATATTCCCGAACTGCCGATTTCGTGGCCTCGACCACCGATTCGATCATGCCCTCGGACTTTTCCTCCGCACTTTCGGTCTTTCCTCCTGTTGAAGAAACGAGATCCGAAGCGGACGCGGCCCCCGCACACAGATATGTGAGCAGGGTGATCCGCAAACCAGCCAGAAGATATGTCGTTACGGTCTCAGATGTCCGCATAAACCTGCTTTTCGCCCTTGCCGCCCGGATGTGTCACGGCGCCATCCTTCGCCGATCCGACCGTCTGGGCATATTTCCAGATCGTGCCTGATCCGAAATCATGTTCGCGCGGCTTCCAGTCTTTTTTACGGCGGGAAAGTTCTTCATCCGTAACATGTATGGCAAGAAGGCCTTTTGTTGCATCAAGCTCGATGATGTCACCGTCACGCACCAGCGCGATCGGCCCGCCAATTGCCGCCTCGGGTCCAACATGACCGACGCAGAAGCCGCGAGTTGCCCCCGAAAACCGCCCGTCCGTGATCAACGCAACCTTGTCGCCCATGCCCTGCCCGTAAAGAGCCGCCGTCGTTGACAGCATTTCGCGCATGCCCGGCCCGCCACGCGGTCCCTCATACCGAATAACCAGCACGTCACCAACGCTGTATTGCTTCTTCTTCACCGCTTCAAAGCAATCCTCTTCGCAATCGAAACAACGCGCCGGGCCTTTGAAGACCTGCTTGTCGACAGCCATCCCCGCGACCTTCACAATCGCACCATCCGGCGCAAGATTGCCGCGCAATCCGACAACACCACCCGTCGGCGTAAACGGCTTGTTGGCCGGGCGGACGACATCCTGGTCCGGATTCCACTTCACCGAAGCCATGTTTTCGGCCATTGTCCGACCGGTCACCGTCATGCAATCGCCATGCAGGAAACCGTTTTCGAGCAAAGTCTTCATGAGCAAGGGAATGCCGCCGGCCTCGAACAGATCCTTCGCAACATATTTTCCGCCCGGCTTCAAATCGGCAATGTAAGGCGTCTTTTTGAAAATCTCGGCGACGTCGAACAGATCAAACGAGATGCCCGCTTCATGCGCAATCGCCGGCAAATGCAGCGCCGCATTTGTCGAACCGCCCGAAGCCGCCACCACGGTCGCCGCATTCTCGAGTGCCTTCCGCGTCACAATGTCGCGGGGGCGAATCTGCTTTGCGATCAATTCCATGATCATCTCGCCAGCCGTATGGCAGAATTGTTCGCGAATGCTGTAAGGCGCAGGCGCCCCCGCCGAGTATGGCAACGCCAAACCGATCGCTTCCGAGACCGTCGCCATCGTGTTTGCGGTAAACTGCGCGCCGCACGCACCTGCGGATGGGCAGGCAACAGCTTCCAGTGCCAGCAAATCCTCGGTCGACATCGCACCCACCGAATGCTTGCCCACCGCCTCGAAGACGTCCTGCACTGTGACCGGCTGCCCCTTGAACGTCCCCGGAAGGATCGATCCGCCATAGATAAAGATCGACGGAATGTTCAACCGAACCATCGCCATCATCATGCCCGGCAGAGATTTGTCACACCCGGCAAGCCCCACAAGCGCGTCATAGGCATGCCCGCGCATCGTCAATTCAACCGAATCCGCGATCACTTCACGCGAGACAAGCGATGATTTCATGCCCTGATGGCCCATCGCGATGCCGTCCGTCACCGTGATCGTCACAAACTCCCGCGGCGTTCCCCCCGCTTCCGAGACACCCTTCTTCACAAACTGCGCCTGATGCATCAGATTGATATTGCACGGAGCCGCCTCGTTCCAGCATGACGCAACGCCGACGAAAGGCAGCGACATCTGCTCGCGGTTAAGCCCCATCGCATAATAATAGGAGCGATGCGGCGCCCGTTCCGGGCCCTCGGTCACATGGCGGCTCGGGAGCTTCGTCTTGTCAAATACGTGTTTGGTCATCGGGTTTATCCAGCCTTCAGGTTTACAGGAGATAGAAAGACAAACATGGCAAAAATACGTATCACCAGAATCGCAAATTTGAAAATCCCGCGAGACTGTCACGGCCGTCACAAATTTCGCCGCAATCTTTGATCAATTTTGTCCATAGACGAACAGACAAGAACCCTGCACAATCAGCATCCCGTGTTTCAACTTGGAGTTCATCCCGCTTTGGCCTACCTCGTGATTTGCCTGCAACATCCGGCGCCCTTGCGTAAATCTGCTGTCGGAGCAGAAATATGAAAGATCGCGGCGTCTTGGGCGGTTGGCGGCAATCCGGCGGCGACGTCTCCCTTCCCGGCGCCCATCAAACCATCGCGGTCAATCCGCTGTGGCCGTCCTGGCGCAAAATGCTCGCCTTCCTCGGTCCCGGTTACCTCGTCGCTGTCGGCTATATGGATCCCGGCAATTGGGCCACAGCCCTCGCCGGCGGTTCCAAATTCGGCTATCTGCTTTTGTCGGTCGCGGTATTGTCGAGCCTGATGGCGATCATTCTGCAATCGCTCTCGGCCCGTCTTGCCGTAGCATCCCGCCGCGATCTCGCCCAGGCCTGCCGCGATGCCTATCCCAAACCCGTTGCCGCCGGGCTGTGGGTCATGGCCGAAATCGCCATCATCGCCACCGACCTCGCCGAAGTCATCGGCACCGCAATTGGCCTGAAATTGCTCTTCGGCCTGCCGCTCGCCTGGGGCATTGTGATTACCTCGCTTGATGTCTTCGTCATTCTGATGTTGCAGCGCCTCGGTTTCCGCGCCATCGAGGCCTTCATCGTCTCGATCCTGCTCGTCATCGCCTTCTGCTTTGCTGCCCAGATCATTCTCGCAAAGCCCGAACTTGCCGGAATCCTTGGCGGCTTTGCGCCCTCGACCGACATCGTCACAAACCCCGAAATGCTCTATCTCGCGCTCGGCATTCTCGGCGCCACCGTCATGCCGCACAATCTCTATCTCCACTCCAGCATCGTACAGACCCGTATTCTGGGCGACACGGACGCCGCGCGCCGCCAGAGTCTCACCTTCGCGACCATCGACTCGACCATCGCGCTGCTCTTTGCTCTCGTCATCAACGCCTCGATCCTGATCCTCGCCGCCGCAGCCTTTCACGCCAACGGGCAAACCGATGTCACCGAGCTTGGGGATGCCCATTCCCTGCTTGAACCCCTTCTTGGCTCTTCCCTTGCCCCGATCCTGTTCGCAGTCGCCCTCATCGGTTGCGGCCTGAACTCGACCGTCACAGCCACCCTTGCGGGCCAGATCGTGATGGAAGGTTTTCTTGAAATCCGGCTACCGCCCTGGATGCGGCGCCTGATCACGCGCCTCATCGCCATCGTCCCGGCAGCACTCACGGCCCTGTGGTTCGGCGAAGCCGGCACGGCAAAGCTGCTCATTCTGTCTCAGGTCGTTTTAAGCCTGCAACTCCCCTTCGCAGTCATTCCCCTTGTTATCTTCACGTCACAGCGCGCCAAGATGGGGGCCTTGAAGGCACCCCTGTGGCTGACCCTGATCGCGTCCCTGATTGCGGGAGTCATCGTCATTTTGAACACCAAGCTCGTGTTCGACTTTTTCTTTTCAGCGTGACACACACCATCAAAATAACCCCGTCCTGCTTGCGCATTCCCCCGAAAAGCGATAGGGACACGCTTCGCAGTTTCCGGCTGGAGGCTGAAAGGACGATTTGAAGTTTGGCAATACGATGTCAAACCTTTGAATAATCGGAAGTTTTGCTTCTCGTTCCCTTGTCTCCGCCTTCTCCATTCCCGTTCGGGCCTTCAGGGGCTTGAAGGGCTTTGCGCCGGAAACGCATAACAGGAAAGGTCCAGACGATGGCTCTATACGAGCATATTTATCTCGTTCGGCAGGATGTAACGGCCCAGCAGGTCGAAGCACTGACCGAACAGTATACGGGTATTATCGAAGCCAATGGCGGCAAGATAACCAAATCGGAATATTGGGGCGTCAAGACGCTCGCGTTCCGCATCAAGAAAAACCGCAAGGCGCATTTCACCCTGTTCAACATTGACGGCCCGTCGAAGGCGATCACTGAAATGGAACGCGTCATGGCAATCAGTGAAGACGTAATCCGTTCGCTCACTGTCCGTGTTGAAGCGCACGAAGACGGCCCGTCGGCCATGCTGCAAAAGCGCGAGCGCGATGATGATCGTGGCGATCGCGGCTTCGGCGGCGGTGGCGGCTTTGGTGGCGGCGGCTTTGGCGGCGGCGGTCGGTCAGGCGGCGGTGGCCGTTCGTTTGGTGGGTCTGGTCGCGCGCCGCGCCCGGCCGGTGATGCTTCACTTGCAGATGGGGAGAGCTTCTGATGACCTCGACAGATTCAGCCAGCAGCGGCGCGCCGCGCCGTCCTTTCTATCGTCGTCGCAAATCTTGCCCGTTCACGGGTCCGAATGCGCCGAAGATCGATTACATGGATACACGCTTGCTCTCGCGCTACATTTCCGAGCGCGGCAAGATTGTTCCGTCACGCATCACCGCCGTTTCCGCCTTGAAGCAGCGTGATCTCGCCCGTGCCATCAAGCGCGCGCGTTTTCTGGGCCTTCTGCCCTACGTGATTTCCTGATTTCTCCCGCCGCGAGCTTTCAGTTCGCGGCGGTTTTTCCAACGGGTTGGGGCAGGCATTGACCTTCCTCTAACCGCCCAAATGGTGCGGGACAGCTATGAATCGCAATATTGCCCTCGGCGTCATGGCCGGCATGGTATCGGTGCTTCTGTTTTCAGTTGTCGCCGTCGGTTCGTCTTTTTCCGTCCTTCTCTATCTGGTCGCACCGCTGCCGATCCTGATCGTCACCCTCGGTTGGCGTCACACGGCAGGAATAGCGGGTGCTGTCACGGGCATGATCCTCGCAGCACTCTGGTTCTCACCCTTCGCCGCCCTCACCTTCGCCCTTGTCGCTGGCATTCCCGGCTGGCTTTTCGGCTATCTCCTGCTGCTGTCGCGTGAAACCGAGAACGGCACCGAATGGTATCCGCTTGGCCGTTTCCTGCTCTGGATTGCGGCGTTGAACGCGCTGCTCACCTGTTTCGGCATCCTCGTCATTGCCCGCGATTTCGACGTATTCCTCACATCATTCAGAAGTCTGGTCGATATTCTCCAACAGGTTGATACCGGGATTTTCAAGGGCTTGTCGGAAACGCAAAAATCGGACGCGATTGAACGTTTCTCCCAGTTGGCCGCCGTCCTTGTTCCGCCGCTGAGCACCGCAATGTCGGTGTCGATCATGACCTTTCTGGTCTGGGGCGCGGCAAAACTGGTCAATACGTCCGGAAAACTGCCTCGGCCATGGCCAGACCTTTCAACCACCCGCATGCCGCGCAACGCCATTGCCGTCATTGTGCTGGCCACACTCCTTGCTTTCACCCTGTCGGAATTTGCGAGCCTCTTCAGCGCGGTCATCGCGGCCAGTCTTCTCATGGCGTTTTGTCTGCAGGGTCTTGCAGTCATCCACGCCATTACGCGCCCGCTCAAAACGCGTCTGCCGATCCTTCTCGCACTTTATGCCTTGTTCCTCATTCTGCCCGGCTGGCCGGTTCTCGGCTTTGGCCTGGTCGGGATGGCCCATAGCTGGTTCGGCATTGGCGTGAACGGTCAACCACCCTCAAAATCTGAAACACCACTCTCCTCTAATCTCTAACTCGCAAAAAAGGACACTGCCATGAACATCATTCTTCTCGAACGCGTTCCAAATCTCGGACAACTCGGCGATGTCGTCCGCGTCAAGGACGGCTATGCCCGCAACTTCCTCCTGCCACGCGGCAAGGCATTGCGCGCCACAAAGGGCAATCTCGAACAATTCGGCACCCAGCGCGCCGCAATTGAAGAGCGTAACCAGAAGGCCAAGACAGCCGCCGGCAGCGTTGCCGAGCAGCTTGACGGTCAGGTCATCGTCATCATCCGTCAGGCTGGCGAAATGGGCCAGCTCTACGGTTCTGTTGCCACCCGCGACATTGCCGAGCAGCTTGCCGCCCAGGGCCACACCATCAACCGCAACCAGATTGTGCTGAACGCACCGATCAAGACACTCGGCCTCCACAAGGTTCCCGTCCACCTGCACGCGGAAATCGATGTCAGCGTCACCGTCAACGTCGCCCGCAGCCCGGAAGAAGCCGAGCGTCAGGCACGCGGCGAAAGCGCCACGATCCGCGAGGAAATCAACCTCGACGATCTCGGCCTCGAAGTCGGCGCCGCTTTGAACGAAGCTGGTGGCAGCTTGGGCGATTAATCTCTTCCCGTACTCATAAAATAATAGGCCCGGCGGAAACGCCGGGCCTTTATCGTTTTGCGTATCTTGGTCCAAAACCCGCACTTTCCCGAATCAGTGTCAACCATGTTCTTTGCCCCTGTGGGCAATGGGGACAAACGGGCGCCTACCGTGCCGTCCGTCGCTTCTCCGATGGCGCATCACCCCGTGCGTGCTAAGAGCAGAGATCACTGAGGATGGATTTCCAATGGCTGCGTCGAGTGCTCTCGCGAAGATAAACGAAACGGAGATGCCGTTCCGCGTCGCCCCGCACAATGTCGAGGCGGAGCAGGCTTTGCTGGGCGCGATCCTCGTCAATAATGATGCCTATTACCGCGTCTCCGACTTCCTCGAGCCTTCCCATTTCCACGAGGAAACCCACCGCCGCATCTATGACATCTGCCAATCGCTGATCCGCGCCGGCAAACTTGCAACGCCCATCACGCTCAAAACCTTTGTCGGCGATCAAGATCTCGGCGGCATCACAATTTCCCAATATCTCGGCCGCCTTGCCGCCGAAGCCACCACGATCATCAACGCCGAAGCCTATGGCCGCACCATCTACGAACTCGCCATGCGGCGTCAGCTCGTCCTGATCGGCGAGGAGATCGTCAACACGGCCTATGACGCCGCCGCCGATGACCACCCCAAACAACAGATCGAGGCGGCTGAAAAGCGGCTCTACGAACTCGCTGAAAATGGCCGGTTCGACGGTGGATTTGTGAGTTTCTCCAGTGCCTTGCGCATCGCTGTTGATCTTGCGGCTGAAGCCTTCAAACGGGATCGCAAACTCTCCGGCATCGCCACCGGCATGTCAGATCTCGACCGCATCATGGGCGGCTTGCAATCCTCCGATCTTGTCATCATTGCGGGTCGTCCCGGCATGGGCAAAACCGCGCTGGCCACAAACATGGCCTTCAACATTGCCCGCGCCTACAGGTCTGAAAAACTACCCGATGGCACCACAAAGCGTATGGATGGCGGCGTTGTCGGCTTCTTCTCGCTCGAAATGTCATCCGAGCAGCTCGCCACGCGTATCATCGCCGAGCAATCAGGCGTTCCGTCCTACAAAATCCGCCGCGGTGAAATTCAGGACAATGATTTCGACCGCATCGTCGATGCCGCCCGCGAAATGGAACGCATCCCCTTCTACATCGATCAGACCGGTGGCATTTCCATCGCCCAATTGGCCACACGCGCCCGCCGTCTGAAGCGCCAGAAGGGGCTCGACATTCTCGTCGTCGATTACCTTCAATTGCTTTCCGGCTCCTCGAAAAAGGGCGAAAACCGGGTTCAGGAACTCACCGAAATCACCACCGGCCTCAAAGCCCTCGCCAAGGAACTCGCCGTTCCCGTCATTGCCCTCTCGCAGCTCTCGCGTCAGGTCGAACAACGCGACGACAAACGCCCGCAACTCTCCGATCTTCGCGAATCGGGGTCCATCGAGCAAGACGCCGACGTCGTTATGTTCGTGTTCCGCGAGGAATATTACCTGAAAAACAAAGAGCCCCGCGCCGGCACCGAAGAACATCTGAACTGGCAAACCGAGATGGACCAGATCCATGGCCGCGCCGAAATCATCATCGGCAAGCAACGCCACGGACCGACAGGCACCGTCACCCTGCAATTTGACGCCGAAGTGACGCGCTTCTCCAATCTCGCGAACGGAGATAATCTCCCGGATCAATTCTGACATGGCGGGTAATCTCACGCTCCCTGACCCGTCTGCCTTTGGCTCGATCCTCACAATCAACACCAAAGCGCTCGCCGCTAATTTTACCCTGCTTGCCGCAAAATCCGCAGGCTCAATCTGCGGCGCTGTTGTCAAAGCCGACGGCTATGGTCTCGGCCTCGATACCGTCATCCCGACCTTGTCGGCAGCAGGCTGCGCCACTTTCTTCACCGCCCACCTATCTGAGGCCATCCGCGTCCGCGAACTCGCCCCCAAAGCCACAATCCATGCACTGAACGGCCTCCCCCCCGCCTCGGCTCCCCTCTATCACCGTCACAACATCACGCCCGTTCTCGGCTCGATTGAGGAAATCGCGGAATGGCAGGACTTTGTCTCGGTAAAACCCGACGCCCCGCCCGCAGTCCTGCATTTCGATACCGGCATGAACCGCCTCGGGCTGCCCATATCGGAGGCCGCCGCCCTCGGAGGCAAGTTTTCCGGCCCCACCCCGCCCTTCCCGCTCGCCTTCATCATGAGCCATTTCATCGAGGGCGAGGTCGAGCATTCGCCCCATACCGCGCGCCAGATCGCTGCCTTTAATGCAGTGCGCGCCCTCTTCCCCCAAACACGCGCAAGCCTCGCCAATTCATCCGGCATCTTCATGGGCGAGAGCGTGCGTCATGACATCGCCCGCCCCGGCTACGCGCTTTATGGCGGCAACCCGCTCGCGGGTCGCCCCAACCCGATGCACCCTGTCATCCGCTGGCAGGCCCCCATCATCCAGACAGGATTCGTCAATCCGGGCGAAACCATCGGCTACAACGCGACATGGACGGCCAAACGCCCCACCCGCATCGCCACAATCTGCCTCGGCTATGCCGACGGTTACCCCCGCGCCGCTTCCTCCAGCGACACGCTCACAGGCGGTCTCGCAATGTATGCCGGTCATCAATGCCCGTTTCTCGGCCGCATCTCGATGGATCTGACAGTCATCGACATCACACATGTCCCAGCCAACACCATTCAGCGCGGCACGTTTGTCGACCTCATCGGCCCAGACCTCCCGCTCGATCAGGTCGCTGCCACAGTAAACACGATCGGCTATGAACTCCTCACCCATCTTGGTAGACGTGTTCATCGCCGCATTCTTGTTGAAAGCTGATTCGCCCATGGCCAAGCGCCCGCTTGAATTTTCCTGCCAGGCCTGCGGCGCCGTCTATGCCCGCTGGCAGGGCCGTTGCGACGCCTGCGGCGAATGGAGCACCATCGTCGAGGAAGCAGCAAGCGCCCCCCTTCCCGGCGGCGGAACCATCGCAAAACAAGCCCGCAAAGGGCGCATCCTTCGGCTTGAAAGCCTCGTCGGCACCGTGGATCGCGCCCCGCGCATCGCCTGCGGCATGGGCGAGTTCGACCGTGTTACCGGCGGCGGCTTTGTCACCGGCTCGGTCATCCTTCTTGGCGGCGACCCGGGTATCGGCAAATCCACCCTCCTGATGCAAGTCACCGCCGCTCTCGCCAATGAAGGCCACCGCGTCGTCTATATTTCCGGCGAGGAAGCCACCGATCAGGTGCGTCTGCGCGCCGAACGCCTCGGCCTCTCGAAAGCCCCCGTCGAACTCGCCGCCGAAACCAATATCGAGACCATCGTCGCCACCCTGTCGGAGGGCGCAGTCCCGCGCCTCGTCATCATCGATTCGATCCAGACCATGTGGTCGGAGACAATCCCGTCCGCCCCCGGTACCGTAACCCAGGTGCGCGGCGCCGCCCAAGCCCTGATCCATTTTGCCAAGAAGAGCGGCGCCGCGATCATTCTCGTCGGCCACGTCACCAAGGACGGCCAAATTGCCGGCCCCCGCGTCGTCGAACACATGGTTGATGCTGTCGCGTCTTTTGAGGGCGATGGCGCGCTCAATTTCCGCATTCTCCGCACCACCAAAAACCGCTTCGGCCCCACGGACGAAATCGGCGTCTTCGAGATGACCAGTCTCGGCCTTGCCGAAGTCACCAATCCGTCTGCCCTCTTTCTCCAAGGCCGCGATCTCGATGCCGTCGGCACCGCCGTCTTCGCCGGCATTGAAGGCAACCGCCCCGTCCTCATCGAATTTCAGGCCCTTGTCGCACCCTCCTCGCTTGGCAATCCGCGCCGCACCGTCGTGGGCTGGGATCCGAGCAGGCTCTCGACCGTGCTCGCTGTCCTTGAAACCCATGGCGGCCTGAAACTCGGCGCCTATGACATCTACCTTAATGTCGCAGGCGGCCTCAAAATCAATGAACCCGCCGCCGATACCGCCGCCGCAGCAGCCATCATTTCCTCCATGAGCCAGACACCTCTGCCTCCGGATCGCGTTTTTATGGGTGAAATCTGCCTCACCGGCGCACTCCGCCCGATCAGTCAAGCCGCCACGCGCCTCAAAGAAGCCGGAAAGCTGGGCTTCTCTAGTGCGGTACTGCCGAAAGCGGGGCTCGATGCAACGGCAAACGGCGTTGTAAGCCTTCATGCGGTCGCGAATATTTCCGATCTGATTGCGACAATCATCGGCAGAAAACCCGGAAAACAACGGTTGGAAACCGAGTGATGAGACGTGACGAAACCGTGGCTTGGCCCTATAAGGGACCCGAACGCAATCAACAGGCGCGCCTTGATACGCGCAATCAGCGGCGCGGCGTGCCGGGATCGACGACAAGGGTAAAAATCATATGAGTGAGTTTCCAGTCAGCGTCCTTGATCTCATCGTCATCGGCATTGTGCTGTTATCAGCCCTCTTGGCTTCTGTGCGCGGTTTCACCCGCGAGGTTCTTGCGATCGCTTCCTGGGTCATTGCCGCCTTTGCGGCCTATTCGCTGCATCCCGCCATGTTGCACTACGCCACGCCCTATATCAGCAATCCCCAGATCGCACTGGCCGTTACCATCGCCGTTCTGTTCCTTGGCGTCCTCGTCATCGTCTCTCTCGTAACAGTTAAAATCTCCGACCTCATCCTTGATTCGCGCATCGGAACGCTGGATCGTTCCTTGGGTTTTCTGTTCGGTGCCTTCCGCGGTTTTCTGATTGCAACAATCGCGTTCATGTTCTTCGACAAACTCGTCGGCGAGAAACAGCATCCCGACTGGGTGCGCGATGCCAAACTGCGCCCGATCCTTCAGGAGGCTGGCCTTCAGCTCCTCGCCTTCCTGCCGACCGACCCCGCTTTTCTCGAGCGTTTGAAGCCTGCCGCGCCCGAAGCACCTGGAGCGGCACCCGCCACGCCTGAAAAAACCGATCCGAACGCTGCACCCGCCCAATAAATCTGAATTAGTGGTTGAAAGGCTATCCGCCCATGATGTTTGACCCGCTCTCGGATCGTCTCAGGGAAGAATGCGGCGTTTTCGGCGTCTTCGGCCATCCGCAAGCCGCCGCCATCACTGCGCTTGGCCTGCACGCCCTGCAGCATCGCGGTCAGGAAGCCGCCGGCATCGTCACCTTCGACGGCGCCCGTTTCCATTCGGAGCGCCGCATGGGCCTTGTCGGCGATAATTTCTCCGATCACGCCGTTATTGACCGCCTCAAAGGCAACGCCGCCATTGGCCACACCCGCTATTCCACAACCGGCGAAACCATCCTGCGCAACGTCCAGCCACTGTTCGCCGAACTCGATGGCGGCGGATTTGCCGTTGCCCATAATGGCAACATCACCAACGGCCTTACCTTGCGCCGCCAATTGATCCGGGAAGGCTCGATCTTCCAGTCCACCAGCGACACCGAAGCCATTCTCCACCTCGTCGCCCGCAGCAAACGCCCCGCCTTTGTCGACCGCTTCATCGAGGCGATCCTGGAGCTCGAAGGTGCCTATTCCTTCGTCGGCCTCACCAACAAGAAGCTCGTCGGCGCGCGCGATCCGCTCGGCATTCGCCCCCTCGTTCTTGGCGAACTCGACGGCTGCTACATCCTCGCCTCCGAGACCTGCGCCCTCGATATTATCGGCGCGCGCTTCATCCGCGACATCGAGAACGGCGAAGTTGTCGTCATCTCCGAGAGCGGCGTGGAATCCCTCAAGCCCTTCGGCGTGCGTCAGGCCCGCCCCTGCATTTTCGAATATGTCTATTTCGCCCGTCCCGATTCAGTCGTCCATGGCCGCTCTGTCTATGAGGTCCGCAAGCGCATGGGCGCACAACTCGCAACCGAATCACCCGTTAAAGTCGATGTTGTGATCCCGGTGCCCGATTCCGGCGTGCCTGCCGCGCTCGGCTATTCGCAGGCCGCCAATATTCCCTATGAACTCGGCATCATCCGCAACCATTATGTTGGCCGCACCTTTATCCAGCCCACCCAATCGATCCGCGAATTCGGCGTCCGTCTCAAACACTCCGCCAACCGCTCCGTCGTTGCCGGCAAACGCATCGTCCTGATCGACGACTCCATCGTCCGCGGCACAACCTCGATCAAAATCGTGCAGATGATGCGCGACGCTGGCGCCACCGAAGTCCATTTCCGGATTTCAAGCCCGCCCATCCTCTACCCGGACTATTACGGCATCGACACGCCGGAACGGAAAAACCTGCTCGCCGCCACCCACACGCTCGAAGAGATGCGCGCCTTTATTGGCTGCGACTCGCTCTCCTTCCTCTCGCTTGACGGCATTTACCGCGCCGTGGGTGAGGAGGCCCGCGATCCCGATCAGCCGCAATTTACCGATCATTGCTTCACGGGCGATTACCCGACGGGCCTCACTGACTTGGCCGTCAAATCCCCCAAACAACTCTCCCTCCTCGCGGAAGCAAGCTGAATGTCACGCGTGCTTGAAAATCGGATCGCCCTCGTCACCGGCGCCTCCCGCGGTATTGGCCGCGCCATGGCGCTCGCTTTCGCGGCTGAAGGCGCTCACGTCATTGCGCTCGCCCGCACGCAAGGCGCGCTCGAAGCCCTTGATGATGAAATTCAAGCCGCGGGCCACCAACCCGCAACCCTCGTGCCCTGCTCGTTGAAAGATTATGACGGGCTTGATCGCCTCGGTGCCGCAATCCATGAGCGCTGGGGCAAGCTTGATATTTTTCTCGGCAATGGCGCGATCCTCGGCCCGATCTCGCCCCTCGGCCATGTCCTGCCCGACGCATGGAACGATATTCTGGCCGTCAACGTCACCGCGAATTGGCGTCTGATCCGCTCGCTCGATCCGCTCCTGCAAAAGTCGGATGCCGGCCGCGTGATCTTCATGTCCTCGTCCGCCGCCTGGAAACACAAGGCCTATTGGGGGCCCTACAACGTCTCCAAGGCCGCGCTCGAAGCCCTCGGCCACACCTATGCGAACGAAACCGCCTCGACCCCGATCAAAGTCATGATGATTGATCCCGGTGCCACCCGCACCGCCATGCGCGCCGCCGCCATGCCCGGCGAGGATCCCGAGACCCTGCCGCCACCAGAACACCTTGCCGCAAAACTCGTTGAGATCGCCTCACCCGCCTGGTCGGAGACGGGCAAACTGCTCGATTTCTCGAACGGCACGCCGCGCCTGCGCTCCTTGGGCAAACCCGCCTGAGTCTGAACGTCTAGTCGCGCTTCCGGCCATACGGATTTTCGCTCGTCCGCATCGAGACACGCACCGGCACACCATTCAACTCGAACGTGTCCCGCAAGCTGTTGACCAGATACCGCACATAGGAATCCGGCATCCGGTCAAGCTGGTTGCCGAACACCACAAAATGCGGCGGCCGCGCCTTGATCTGCGTCACATACCGCATCTTGATCCGGCGACCGGCAACCGCCGGCGGCGGATGACGCTCTAAAACCTGTTCGAACCAGCGGTTCAACTGCCCCGTCGGAATCCGCTTGTTCCACACGGCTTCCGCATCCATGCACGCCTTCAAGAGACCATCGGCCCCCTCGCCTGTCAGGCCTGAAACGGGCACAAGGGCGACGCCCTTCACATTGGACAGTAGATGCTCCGCTTCCTCGTGCAATTTATCGAGCAGTTCCGTCCGGTTCTCGACAAGGTCCCATTTGTTGAGCCCGATCACCAAACCCCGCCCTTCACGCTCGACCAGCGACAGGATCGACAGATCCTGCTTTTCAAGCGGGATTGTTGAATCAACCAGAATAACCACGACTTCCGCAAACCGGATCGCCCGCAACGCATCCGCCACCGAGAGCTTTTCGAGCTTCTCCTCGACCCGTGAACGCCGCCTGATCCCCGCCGTATCGAACATCTTGATCTGCCGGCCATGCCAGTCAAACTCGATCCCGATCGAATCGCGCGTAATCCCCGCCTCTGGCCCCGTCAAAAGCCGGTCCTCGCCCAAAAGACGGTTGATCAGCGTCGATTTCCCCACATTCGGGCGTCCCGCAATCGCAATCCTGAGCGGACGATTGACATCGACATCCTCGTCCTCGACCTCGACCGGCGGAGCAACAATGAATTCCCGCTTCTCGCGCTTCTTCGGAATAATGACCTCAAAGGGCCAGTTTTCCCGCATCGCCAGATAGAGCGAGTCGAGCCCCTCGCCATGTTCCGCCGACATCGGGATCGGATCCCCGAGCCCGAGCTTGAACGCCTCGTAACTGTCCAGAATGCCCGACTTGCCCTCCGCCTTGTTGGCAAGCAGGATCACCGGCTTCGACGAACGCCGCACGCGATTGGCAAAATGCTGGTCGGCCGGGGTCAGACCCGAGCGCGTATCGATCATAAAAAGAATAATATCGGCCGTTTCAATCGCCCGTTCCGTCTGCCCGCGCATCCGGTCCAGCAACGGGTCGGCAAAGCCCTCTTCCAGCCCCGCCGTATCCACAACAATAAAATCCAGATCGCCGAGATGGCCCTCGCCTTCGCGCCGGTCACGTGTGACACCGGGGCGATCATCGACGAGCGCGAGCTTTTTCCCGACAAAACGGTTGAAAAGCGTCGATTTACCAACATTCGGTCGGCCGACCAATGCGACCGTGACAGTCATGACGTCAAAACCTTCTGTTCAAATGCGCGCTGCCTGTGCAGCGTCGCCCTTATCCGTGCGCCGCCCGCTCAGGGCTTCGCAGAAACCGCCCCGCCGCGGACCAGCGAGAGATAGAGTTCGGCACGCTGCTTCAACGCTTGCGGCGCCGCATCC
This sequence comes from Alsobacter soli, assembly GCA_945883115.1. Classification (GTDB taxonomy): domain Bacteria; phylum Pseudomonadota; class Alphaproteobacteria; order Rhizobiales; family Beijerinckiaceae; genus CAIUPE01. Next base: position 2,515 of record CAMCXA010000013.1, on the reverse strand, counting down.
TCAGTCATGATTGCATCGAAATATTTTCCGGCACCCTCGAAATCATTCGCCTTCAGCGCTTTCAACCCGAGCAATTCGCGCGCCGATGAACCCCATGCCCCGCCCGCAGGCAAGAGCGGCTCAACCCGCGCCTTCATTTCGTCCATGCTCGCACTGTCCGCAACCAGATACGCCGCCCGCAAACGCGCAAGCCCCTGCAGCAGAGGCCCGAGCTGCGCATCCGCAGCCAATTCGTCAAATGCCTTGACTGCTTTCTCGGGCGACGTCAGCCCCATCTCGGATGCAACACGAAACCGCGCAAGATCCCGATAGCCCGAACCTGCGCCCTGCACCAAATCAGTGAGCAAAGCTTCGGCCTCCGCCGACTTCCCCGCCCGAGACGCCTCAAGCGCCGCCTCGAACTGCCCGCCCGCAATCTCGGCCTTGTGCTGCTTGTCCTGCTGATACCAGCGATAAGCCCCCGTCAACGCAACGACCAGAACCGCCGCCCCAATGAACCAGCTGCCATACTTCCTGAACGTCTCGACCGTACGGTCGCGGCGGATGTCTTCGTCAATCTCGCGGAAAATGTCAGTCATGGCTATCCGGTGGCTAAGAGCAATTTCCACCCTCTATACGTTCTCCCGCACCATTTTGGTAGAGAAATCCGCAAGAACGTTTTCCAGTCAAGTTCCAGATCTTTTCCAATTAATGTCCAATTAAAATTACGATGTCCAACGTTCCGGTTCCGTGTCCAGTTCACGCTCCAACACAGGCGGCCAAAACGTGTCCAACTCCAACGTTCCCTTTTACGCGGAACAAAGGCTGGTTATTCTCGCTATAAGTACCGGACATTCACCCATGTTGTTCCAACGCCGGAACTGGTAATACCAGTAAATGTCCGGTCGCTACAGCAGCCCGTTTATTCCCACTCAATAGTTACTTGGTCAAAAAACATATATAAATCATACACTTACAGCCGACAAAATGAGTGCGTGTAACTTTTGTGTAACTTGACGGAATTGAGACTGTTTTTAACAAAGCAAATATCCTATTCGTTTTCAACGCTTAAGTGGAGCTTAACTTACACAGGTTGCAGACTAATTCAAAGTCGAAAAACTGTCTAAAAACAAGCGAAAACAATTAGCTTTAAAAGTTCGATACCAGTCTAAAGAGATAAATCAATTCGCATACTCAGTCTATCTTCAACAAACTCAGCACCGAATTTTTTATAAAAACGAATGCCTTCTTTGTTCCAATCTCTTACATTCCAATCAACTCTATAACAACCAATACGCCTTGCTTCCTCCAAAATTCGTTGCATTAGCAATCCACCTACACCCTTACTTCTAAACTCGTGTCTTACAAAAAATTCTTTAATTTGTAGCTGATTCGTCTTGTCGTACTGCAATTCCACAAAACTAATCGACTCATTACAAGCGGCAAAACCCACAATATCATTCGCGCTATCTAAACAAACATATACTTGATATTTTGCAAGATTTACCCTCATCACTTCATCAAAATAATGCGATACTTTTCCACTGCCTAACTCACTGCTTGGATGGTAGTGTTTATGCAAATCAAGCAATACATTACAAAATCCACCTTTATGTGTATCTAAATTAAGTACCTCTACTTTAAATTTATCGATAAATATCATTTGCAAATCTCTAAATTTTTAGTGCTTTTGGACTTACGAGAAAATAAGTTTTAAAGTCAATCCCACTCAAAATAACACCCAACTAGTCTGCTCTATGTAGTCCATTTCTGTACTACAGCCGTCGTCTTTACGATGCGTGTCGTCCAAGTTCTTAAAAGTTGTTTCAAACATTCGTTGTCCTAAGTGTTCTGTCAGTGCTGTGTACAAGTGAATGCTTTTTGGTACACTTGATGTGCTTTTCATTCTACAAGCTATTGACAGTTTAATGTGCCCTATGTACAGTCAAATGTCAATTCATACAACACACTAAGGAACTTATATGAGCCGTGTAGAAGAAATCAATGTACAGATAGCTAAGTTGGAAGAAGAACGTAAGAGCGCCATGCTGACTGAACGTGGCAATGTGCTTGATAGGATTAAGAAAGAGATTAAGCTTTACGGCTTTAAGACAAGTGACTTTAAGGGTGTGCTTGCTACACGCAAGAAACGTGGCACTGGTACGGCGGCTAAGAAGACTGTGGCTAAGAAAACAACCAAGTGAGACACTCATGGCTACATTAAAAACATCCCTATTTGTAGACCTAGTATCATCTAAATTACGCTTAAGTAGAACTAGTGGACGACTTACAAATTGGAAGCATCAAGAAATTGAAAGATTACCAGAACTTAAATGCGACTATGATGAAGATGACAAAAGATTTTTAGATAAAAAAGATCAACTTTTTGAATTTTCAAAAAACTTTTGGGACCAAAAAAATAGTAATTCTAGAACTCATCAAGAACAATATGAGTTTGACTTAAGGCAAGGTGTTTTTAAGTTGTTAGAAAAACTACACGCTGAATATCAAGATATTTTTGAAAAAGATTTTGAAA
>CAMCXA010000012.1 GCA_945883115.1 Alsobacter soli | reverse complement strand
GCTTTCATTCGGGCGGGGCAGGAATATGGCCTGCCCTATAATCCGGATTTCAACGGCGCCACCCAATTAGGTGTCGGCCACTACCAGATTACCGTCCGGAATGCGCGGCGTTCGAGCACGGCGGTTGAATATCTGAAGCCGGCGCGGCAACGCGGCAATCTGACGGTGATCACCGGACGGTCCGTCACGCGGATTGTGGTCGAGAAGGGCCGAGCGGTCGGGGTCGAACTTGGGGCGGCAGGCGGGGCAACGGAAACGATCCGCTGTGAACGCGATGTGATTGTTTCATCCGGCACAATCGGCTCGGCTCGTTTGCTGATGCTGTCCGGTATTGGTCCGGCGGATCATCTGACCTCTGTCGGCATTCCCGTCGTGCATGATCTACCAGGTGTCGGCTCCAATTTGCAGGATCATCTCGATCTCTATGTGATCGCTGAGTGCACGGGCAGCCATACCTATGACAGCTATGCGTCATGGTATCGGGCGCTAGGTGCCGGAATTCAGTATCTTCTCTACAAAAAGGGACCGGTTGCATCTACCTTGTTTGAGACCGGCGCGTTTGCTTATGCCGATGACGCGGCGCGCTCACCCGATGTCCAGTTCCATCTCGGACTTGGCTCGGGCATCGAGGCGGGGGTGGCCAAGCTGAAGAATAACGGGTTGACGCTGAACGCGGCCTTTATTCGCCCGCGCTCGCGCGGCTCGGTAAGGTTGGGTTCGAGTGATCCGGCAGCGATGCCGCTGATCGATCCGAATTATTTTGCAGATCCGTATGATCGGGAAATTTCGATCAAAGGGCTTCGCATCGCCCGCGAGCTATTAAAGCAGCCGGCGCTCAAGCCGTTTCTGCTCGGCGAGCGGTTGCCGGGGCCTGAGCTTGTGAGCGATGAGGATCTTTTCGAGTATGCGTGCCGGTCCGGCAAGACGCAGCATCATCCGGTGGGGACCTGCCGGATGGGGCATGACGCGATGGCAGTCGTCTCCCCTGATGATTTGCGTGTGCACGGGATCGGCGGCTTGCGCGTGTGTGACGCGTCGATCATGCCCCGCCTTGTTTCCTCGAATACGAATGCTGCAACCATTATGGCGGGTGAAAAAGGATCGGATATCATTCGCGGGCGAGAGCCGCTGCCGGCGGCGGTTCTGCCGCCGAACTGACCCATTGTGCTTTGTCCGTAGAAACGGGTGAATTGCGTCCCGCTTTCGAGCCAACGGGTTGGACCCGCCTTGTGTTTGTGGCACAGTAGTCGGTAGTGTTTATCAGTCGCTTCGTTTTCTTTCTGCAAAGGATCATCCGCCATGTATCTCAAACGTTTCAGCCTCAATGGAAAAGTTGCCGTCGTCACAGGTGCGGCGCAGGGTATTGGCCTTGCGACAGCAGATGCGCTCAGCGAAGCGGGTGCTACCGTGATCATCGCGGATATGAATCCCGACACAGCCGCCAAATCCAGCCAAGCGCTTCAAGCCAAGGGCCGCAAAGTCGAGTGGGAAAAGCTCGACGTGACGGATGCCCGGGCTGTCGAGCAGGTGCATGCGGCGATCATCGCCCGCCATGGCAAAGTGGATATTCTCGTCAATAATGCAGGCATCGCTTTGTCGAACCGGCCTGCCGAAACCATGGATGACGCAACCTGGCTCAAAGTCATCGACGTCAATCTGAACGGGTTGTTCTGGTGTTGCCGCACATTCGGCAAGAGCATGCTCGAGATGGGCGGTGGCAATATTGTCAATGTCGGCTCGATGTCAGGCTTCATCGTCAATCGGCCGCAGGAGCAGGCGCATTACAATGCCTCCAAAGCCGGTGTTCACCATTTGACACGTTCACTTGCGGCCGAATGGGCAACGCGGGGTATTCGCGTCAACGCCGTCGCGCCGACCTATATCGAAACTGAACTGACATCGTTCGTTTATGAAGACCCTAAAATGTTCCAGCATTGGGTTGGCGGTACGCCAATGAACCGGATGGGCCGGACGGACGAAATTGCCTCCGTGATCCTTTTTCTGGCGAGCGAGGCCTCAAGCCTGATGACCGGATCGATTGTGCTTGCAGATGGCGGCTATACAAGCTGGTAAGGGCTGAGGTGCCCCCTCCTGTCTCGTCTGAGTTAGCGTGACACACACATCGGGAACGGGACGACGTCGTCTGCAGCATGAACATGACCGGTCAGGCAGCATGTCGGGACGAGAAGCGTGCCCGCAACGAGAACGGCAGCCGACGAGCCGAGCAATTTGCCAAACCAGCCCTTTTTCTTTTCTTCCTCGCCTTCAGGCGCTGGGCCGACGATGGAGCTGAATTTCTCGAAGAAATCACCTGCGAGCTTTTTTGACGTCGCATCAATGAGGCGACCACCGAGCTGGGCGAGTTTGCCGCCGATCTGGGCGTTGACGGTGTAGTGCAGGATTGTGGCCTCGCCATCGGCTTCGAGTTTGACGGCCGCGCCACCCTTTGCGAAGCCTGCAGCACCGCCCGAGCCTTCGCCGGTGATGGTGTATCCGTTTGGCGGGTCAAGATCGGACAAGGTGACTTTGCCGGAAAAAGAGGCTTTCACAGGGCCGATTTTGAGGACTACCTTCGCCGTCATCTCGGTTTCAGACGTTTTTTCGATGTTTTCACACCCAGGAATGCACTGGCGCAGGATTTCAATGTCGTTCAGGGCCGCGTAAACAACTTCGCGGCTAGCTTCAATACGCTGTGATCCGTTCATATCCATGATGGGTCTCCCTCGTTCTCGTCTATTGTTTATTTATGCCAGATCACGCTGGCCGTTGCGCCGGATGGCGATCATTTCGGCCAGAATGGAAATGGCAATTTCTTCGGGCGTGATCGCGCCGAGGTCCAAGCCTGCGGGGGCCTTGAAGGCAGAAAGGCGATTTTCGCCAATGCCCTCCTCCGCCAGATCCGCACGCAGGGCTGCTGCCTTGCGACGCGATCCGACAAAGGCGACATAATCTGCGGGCTCGGAAAGGGCCGCTTTCAACGCTTCGTGATCACCCCTGCCTTGGGTGGCGACAACAACGAACCGGTCACCTGTTTCCGCACCCGGAAGGGTATATCCATCAACAAACCGTTCCACTGAGGCGAAGGCGCCATGATCAGCTGCGGGAGCGCAGACCGAGACAAAAAAGCCAGCACGGCTTGATACGTCGGCCAAGGCAATTGCGACGGGCGATGACCCGCAGATGATGAGATGCGGCTTTGGTAATACAGGCTCGACGAAGACGTCCATCGTGCCTTGGCTCGGGCAATTATTGCGAGCAAATTCGATGCCTTCGCGGGCTTCGCCCGGCTTGACACCGAGCTCGTCAAGCAAATCCTTAGGCTGGATGCTGACAAGGCGTGGCTGCCCGTCCGCGATGGCCGCGCGGGCGGCTTTGAGAACTGCACCACGTGCGCAACCGCCGCCGATCCATCCGCCACTGATCGATCCATCGGCGCGGATCACCGCTTTGGCACCTGCCTTTGCGGCTGTGACGGAAACGGTGCGCACAACGGTTGCGAGCGCGAAGGCCTCACCGCGCGCTTTCATGTCGTTTGCAAGATCAAGAACATCCTGATGCGTCTGCATGATCAAATCCTCGCCAGATAAGGCTCGAGCGCGACAAGGCTCTCGAGATTATGCGCCGGAGCAAAAAGGTCGATAAACGGAAGTGCAGCTTTGATTCCGCGTGCTTCCGGCGAATAATCATTCCAGCCAAGCATCGGGTTGAGCCAGATAATCCGACGGCAGCGTCGACGCAGGGCTTGCATCTCGGCAGCCAAGGTTTCCGGTTCGCCGGTATCGTAGCCATCGGACACGATCATCACAGCCGTTCGCGATGTGATAACGCGTTTGGCATGCCATTGGTTGAATGTTGCGAGACTTTCGCCGATTTTGGTTCCGCCGCCGACACCCTGGCTCATGAGTGCCATGCGGTCGATGGCGCGGGCGGCGTCTTTTTCGCGGAGCGCATCGGAGACATGAACGAGACGGGTGTGGAACAAAAACGCATCGGCTTCCCGAAATGTATCAAGGACACCGTGCATGAAACGGATGAACACCGCGGAATAGAGGCTCATCGAGCCAGATGCATCCAGCAGGATAACAAGTTTAAGCGGCTTGTCTTTTCTCTGGCGGTGAACAAGTTCCAACGGCACGCCGCCCGTTGCGATGCTGCGATGGATTGTCCGCCGCAAATCAAGTCGCGGGCCCGTACGGCGCACTTTTTCGCGCCGGGTCAACCGTGCCCGCATGCTGCGTGAAAGGCGTTCGGCAAGGCCATGAGCCTGTTCCATCTGGGCCGGATCTGTGATGTGCCGGAAATCGACCGAACCGAGAGACTCGGCTCGGGACGCGCCCTCGCGGCGACCGCGGCCATCCGCCGGATTGTCATGCTCCGGACCGTCGCGACGTTCGGTGCGGTCAGGCATGCCGGGCTTTCCAAAATCGGGCATGCCATCGCCCGATTTGCGCACCGTGGAGGATGCTTTCGGCGGCTCGCCACTGATCCGCATAACGGATTTCATGCCATGGCCGAGCCAGAAGGCATCGAACACTTCGTCAAAGCGCTCCCAATCCGAGGGACGTGCGCAGAAGAGTGCGCGGAGCGCGGGACGCAGACGAGAGACCCGCAAGGCATCCGGCCCTGCAATAATGCGCAGCGCATCGCGTGTTTCCGCCAGACCGACCAGAAAGCCGTTGTCGCGCAGATTGCGGACAAAGCCTGCCAGACGCGAACGGATTTGCGCTCCTGCCGCAGTTTCCTGAACGATGCGGAGTTGTGCGCCCATCTTACGCCACCTTGCCGAGCAGGCGGTTGGTGACTTCAGACGTCATCCGGCTCTTGTCCTCCGCCGTTTTGACGAGGCACATCAACGTATCATGGACGGCCTCGGGGTCGGAACGGAGATCTTTGAGACCAATGCCAACAAGGGCTGCCGCCCAATCGAGTGTTTCGGCAACGCCCGGTGTCTTTCTGAGGCTTTCCTTGCGGATCGCGCCGACCATGCCTGCAATCTGTAAGGCCAGCGTGGCGTCAATCCCGGGCAAGCGCGCCAGAAGAATGCGGGCTTCGCGATCAACATCCGGAAAGTCGACATAGTGATACAGACACCGCCGCCGCAGGGCATCGGACAATTCCCGCGTGCCGTTGGAGGTCAGCACGACGAACGGGATTGAACTTGCGGAGATTGTACCGAGCTCAGGGATCGAGATTTGAAAATCGGAGAGTAATTCGAGGAGGAAAGCTTCGAATTCCTCGTCGGCGCGGTCGACTTCGTCGATCAGCAGAACTGGCGGCTTCGGTTGGCGAATGGCATCGCTTGATACGTCCGCTCCCAATTTATCGTGATAAAATTCCAGCGTGTTCCATGATCAACCGCGACATTCTGTCAGATATTGTTTGGATGGCAAGTGCCCTCAGTTCGATAAAACATCGGAGGCGCAACGATCGCTGCTGCGGCGAACATATTCGCCATTCGGCTTGAAAACCTAAGGCTCCATCACACCGGATACGCGATAATCATCCCGTATCCGGACGCGAGCTCGACCTGAACGGGTCCTTTGGCGCGGTTCGAGAGTGTCCGTGTGCTTCCGAGCGGAACAACCGTATCATTCAACGGCCAATAGACATTCTTCAACGAAAGACGATCGAGTTTGCTCAGGGGGATAATGCTGATCCTGCTTTCGGCAGGCAGATCGAACTCATGAACGCCCGGCAGCAACGGGTAGGCCTCTTCATCGCCGCTCGTGATGGAGACCCTGAGCCCTTCTTGCGCATAGCGGAGAGCCAGCATGAAATGTCCGAGAACGTGGTCGGCCTGCCCACCGAGTCCGCTCACCAGCGTCAAGCGTTTGGCACCGCGCGCAATCGCCGCTTCGATTGCAATTTCACCATCTGTCCGATCTTTGTCTGTCGGATGCTCTTCCCGCGAAACATGATCAAAGCGTTTCCGCGCGGCGTCGGGCGTCGAGTCAAAGTCACCGACCCACAATTCGGTAGACACTGCCAACGTCTCGGCATGCAGAATACCGCCATCCGCCGCGATCACGCGTGAGCCAGCAATCTGGCGCAAAAGGCGTGGCGTTGGCGTCAGCGTGCCGCCGAGCAGGATACTGAAATGCGCGTCACCGAATTCGTCCATATGCCAGATATAGTCGAGCGATACCTCAAATACCACCTCACGGTTCGATGCTCTTGCAGTTTAGTTTTTTCGTCTCTAAGATAGCAATTGCTCAACGGGGTGCCTTGAATTTTCGAGGCTGAGAGATGGTGCTGAGCCATTAACCCGCAGAACCTGATCCGGATAATGCCGGCGGAGGGAGGATGAGCCAGTGCAAGAAGCATCGTCTTTTTGTCTTGCCTCCCGCCGAAAGATGGAGGCTGAAATGTTAAGATTGGCGTCACTTCTCACCTTGTTTTTCGCGGCTATCGTCCCTGCGTATGCCGCACCTGTTCTCACTGTCTATACCTATGAAAGCTTCACCGCCGATTGGGGCCCCGGCCCCGCTGTGAAAAAAGCCTTTGAGGCGAAATGCGGCTGCGAAGTGCGTTTCGTTTCGCTCGCCGATGGCGTTGCCATTCTCAACCGCCTCAAAATGGAGGGTAAAAACTCGGAAGCCGATATCGTTCTCGGGTTGGATACAAACCTCACCGCAGAGGCCCGCAACACCAATCTCTTTGCACCGCATGGCGCGGATATATCGACGGTAACAGTTCCGAACGGCTGGTCCGACCCCAATTTCTTACCCTTTGATTTTGCTCATTTCGCGGTCATCTATGACTCGGAAAAAATCAAGAACCCGCCGAAGAGCCTTGATGAATTGGTCAATGGCAATCCTGCGGAGAAGATTGTCATTCAAGATCCCCGCACCTCGACACCGGGTCTGGGCCTCCTTCTCTGGATGCGCTCGGTCTATGGCGACAAGGCACCAGACGCGTGGAAGAAATTATCCAAGCGCATTCTCACCGTCACACCCGGTTGGAGCGAAGCCTACGGACTCTTCACGAAGGGTGAGGCACCCATGGTGTTCAGCTACACGACATCACCCGCCTATCACATGATCGAAGAGAAAACCGACCGCTATCAGGCAGCAGCCTTCTCCGAAGGTCATTATCTCCAGATCGAGGTTGCGGGCATCATGGCCTCCAGCAAACAACCGGCACTCGCCAAGGATTTTCTCAAATTCATGATAAGCACGGAGTTTCAGGATATCATCCCGACGACAAACTGGATGATGCCTGCTGCGAAAACATCGGCACCGCTTCCCGAAGCTTTCGGAAAGCTGGTTAATCCATCAAAAAGCTTCCTGTTCACGCCTGAAGAGGTTGCATCCAAGCGCAAGGTCTGGACTGAAGAATGGCAAGCCAGCATGGCTCAATAGGCAAAAATTGGCCTTCCGCGGGCGCACTTCTAGCGCTCGCGGTGCTTGCACTGATCGCGCTTCCGGCTCTTGTTGCGCTTGGTTGGTCAAGTCCGGGGATGGGCTCGACGTCAGCAAGCCTTCTCTGGCGGGCGGCGAGCTTCACCCTGCTTCAGGCCGTTTTGTCCACGCTGATTTCCGTCGTTCTCGGTGTCTTGCTGGCGCGCGCACTCTCACGTCGCCAGTTTTTCGGCCGCGGATTTCTGCTGCGCCTTTTCGCTCTGCCGCAGGGATTGCCTGCCTTGGTTGCCGTTCTGGCGCTCGTCTCTTTATACGGACGCGCTGGCTTCATCTCCCGCTTTTGGCCCGAGCTTCCGTCAATTTACGGGCTGAATGGCATTCTGCTCGCGCATGTGTTTTTCAATTTGCCCTATGCCGCCCTTCTCACCCTGATCGCCCTGCAACAGGTGCCGCGAGAGCAATGGCGTCTGGCGCAAATGCTTGGCATGTCCGAGCGGGCCATCTTCCGGGTGATTGAATGGCCCGTGCTTCAAAATGCGCTACCGGGCATTGCCGGGCTCATTTTCATGCTCTGCGTTACCAGCTTCACGATTGTTTTGACACTCGGCGGAGGTCCGGCGGCGACAACATTGGAACTCGCCATCTATCAGGCACTTCGCTTCGATTATGATCCCAGGCTCGCTCTGGCCTTGGCTATGGGTCAGATCGGCCTATGCGTGCTGCTTTTGTCCTTTCTGGCCAAGTTTCGGCCCCCTTTCGCTGAAACAGCGCGCCTATCCCTCGGCCCTGAACGAGCGTCCTTGTCAAAATCCGGAAATCCCGTTCCGGATATGATCATGATCGTGCTCTCGGCCCTGTTTATCCTGTTGCCGATCCTGTCAGTCATCCTCTCTGGTTTGACGGCAGATTTTTCGCGCCTTTTAACGGAGCGTATCCTCTGGCGGGCCATCGCCACGTCCGGTGGCATCGCGTTCACGGCTGCACTCATCGCCGTACTCATTGCCTATCCGCTTGCTTTGGCCGCGATACGACTTGAATCGAAGGGCGCCGTAAAGCAAGCGCGCATCTTCGAAGCACCCGTTGAGCTGACGCTCCTGCTGCCGCCTGTTCTGCTCGGCGCGGGATGGTTCTTGATCTTGATGCCGTCGGCCAGTTCGGTAGGCTATGCGCCCGTTCTGATCGTTCTGATCAATGCGATCATGGCTCTGCCCTTTGTCTATCGCAGCCTTGCGGGATCCTTGCGCAGGCTTGTTGCCCATGAGGACCCGCTGTGCGAAAGCCTCGGGATTTCAGGCTGGTCACGTTTCAGCCTGATCGATTGGCCCATTCTCAAACCCGCCTTTCGTGCGGCTTTCACCTTTGCTTTTCTGCTTTCATTCGGAGATTTCGGCGTGATCGCCTTTTTTGGTTCTGACTCGATCGTGACGCTGCCTTTCTTGATCTATCAGCGTCTTGGCAGTTACCGGACGGATGACGCGGCGGGGATCGCCCTTGTTCTCGCCGTTTTTTCAATCCTCATGACGCAGGCATTCTCCGCCTTTGGCCGAAAGGAGCATGCGCATGATTGATCTTGAGGATGTGCAATGGACCACTGAAGACTTCAACGTCCGTTTTTCGCTCTCCTTTCCCGGCCCCGGCATAATCGGGATTATTGGTCCGTCGGGCGGCGGAAAGTCCACGCTTCTGAATATTGTTGCAGGCTTCACCGATCCACAATCGGGCCGGGTCCGGATCAACGGAAATGATGTGACAGGGTTCGCACCCTCCGAGCGCCCCGTGAGTATCCTGTTTCAGGAGCACAATCTCTTCGCCCATCTGGATGCAGCAAAAAACGCGGCCCTTGGTCTCAAACCTGATCTCTCGCTCGATAAGGCAGAATGGCGCGAAGTCGATGCCGCGCTCGCCCGTCTCGGATTGCAAGGTCGCGAAACGCATCGTCCCGCCGAATTATCCGGCGGGGAACGCCAACGCGTCGCACTTGCACGGATACTTTTGCGGAAGAAACCGATCCTGTTGCTTGATGAACCCTTCAGCGGTCTCGGCCCACGTCTGAGGCGGGACATGCTCGAGGTAGTCCGCAAACTGCAACAGGATCTCGATCTCACCGTACTCATGGTTTCGCATGATCCCGACGATCTAAAAGCTATCGCTTCCCACGCGGTTTTTGTGGCTGATGGAACTGCCTCAACCCCGCAAACGATTGACCGCTTCTTTGCCACGCCGCTACAGCCACGTTTGGCCGACTATCTCTAGGCTATTATTCTAAAAACCGGTTAAACGAATTCGTCAGAGTGGCGCCGGACGGAAGCCCCATTTTTCAGCCAGTGCCAAACACTCGGAAGCCGAAACAACCGTGTTCGTGGTCGCTGCCGATCTCATCGACGCCGCGGCGCATGCATGCCCCATCCGCAACGCATCCTCGATTGCTTGCCCTTCATGGGATGCGAAGAGAACGCCCGCAGCAAAGGCGTCGCCCGCCCCGTTAACGCCGACAATCTCGCTTGACGGAATAGAAACGGACCCGGCTACAACCACGTTGCCGTCACGCGTCACCGCAATGGCGGCCTCGGGAAAATGCGCTACGGCCAGCGAGATCGAGCCATGATCAAAAACCGCCCGTAATGCCTCGACAACCTTTGGATAAAGCGTTCGTGTGCCATCTCGCGTTTCAACATCCGCCACCGCTCCGATCTCGTAATCATTGACGATCAGGAAATCGAGATGCGGCAGGCAGGACCGCCCGAAATGCCGGATCCTGTCGCGTGTCGTCGATACCATTTCGAGATTGGCCTTGAGCCCCGCCCTGCCCGCTGCTTTCAGCACGGTTGCCCATCCGGTCGAATCCTCGCCCCAGGGAGCATCCATCTTCTTGTGTGCGCCCGGAAGGCCGAGATGCAGAATCCGGGCGTCAGAGTCACTAAAATCGAAATGATCGGGGCATAATTCTTCAGCGACACCCGGATAATAGAGATGCGTTCGCTTGCCACTCTCGATGGAGTTAAAGCAATCGCTGAAAGGCGTCGTGCCCCCTTTGACCACCTGCATATGCCGCCGCTGAATGCCGTACTGATCGCATTGCCCCAGAAGGTAACGCCCGTCATCATCGTCACCAACAATAGCCATTGTCTCGACGTGGAAGGACGGATCAAGCTTTTTGAGATCGATCGCCATGTTGCAGCCGGAGCCTCCACCCTGCCGATCCAGTTCGACATAGGTGTTCATCGTGTCTTCGGCGGGCCAAGCCTGAAGCGTTTTGTTATTGTCGACAACCCACGAACCTGCAGTCAGGATACCCCTTCGCACCGGCATCACAGGATCAGCCTGCCTTCAACGGTGCTTCGGTAATCTGGCTGTCATCCGCCAGCGAGCGAGCCGGAACGATTTTCAGCTGAGCGAGTGTGTCATGATAGGATTTCACCGCATCAAGCGGTGCAAGAGTGCCGTCAGCAACAGCGCGCATATGGCGGATCATTTCAAGCGGCGCTTCAGCCAGATTGATCTTGCGACCGAACAAAGCCACCCGCGCACCATATTTTTCCGCCTGAAAGATCAATTCGAAACAATCGCGCGTCGTGCCTGCGCCGCCGCCCAAAACACCCACAACGAGGCTCGGATCAAAGCTCGCAAGTTCATCAAGTGCACGCGGCCCATTATAGGCGATCTTCAAAAAGCGCGGACGCTCGATCTCGGTCAGACCCGCAAGGCAACGAATGATCGCATCATTGACGAAGTGCGGCATTTCCTCAGGCGAAGGGCCACCAACATTCGGATTGAAAACTTCGAGAAAATAGGTGAACCCGTGTGCCAGCGCATCTTCGCGGAACTCGGCGAATGCGTGCATGGCTTCGAGATCAGCATCGAGATCATTGGTAAACGTAATCGAGTAAAGCCCAAGATCCGTTAGGTTTTCCTTCACGCGCTTCAGATTTGCGGTGCGGAACGGGCGCGATGGCCGATGATGATGGGTAGCGCCACGATGCCGCCAAATGTCTGTCGTATCATTCGCCCGGATCACAGGCTTGATTTTCGAATTCTTGTAAGCGCCCGACTTGACGAGCTGTTCGAGATTGGAGGCTGACGTCAACATGATGTCGACGATGTCCTGATTGATCACGTCGCGGATTGTTTCCAGAAATTCAGCGCGGTTTCTGAGCCGCGGCATCGAACCATCATTCAACCGAATCGGACCATGCGAGTAAAGTCCGGGTCCCATATCGGGGTCTTTGGCATCGGCAATGATAAAATCGGTTCGCTTATACGCGCCGGAACGGATACGGGCGAGCTTTTCGTCTAATCGCGACATGGTAAATCTCCCAAAAGCCCATCCGAGCAGGTTCCGACCGATAGCTATAAAAGTTAGCCGCATAATCGCAACGGTTCAAGAGAGTCGGAACATTTTCTTTAGGGAAGGTCGATCAAATCCGGTCAGAAAACTGAAATAGCGATGCCGCCCCGATAATACCGGAATCTCCGCCAAGCCCGGCTGATACAACCGACACTGTTCTGAAGGGCACCATTGCATGCGCGGCAATCTCTGCTTCAATGCCCGCTCGCATCAGATCAAGCCCCTGCGACAGCCCTCCACCGAGAACGATCTTTTCCGGGCTATACCGATGCAGCAAATTGACCAAGCCAATGCCGAGCCATCTCGCTTCCTCGTTTACGAGCTTGAGAGCCGTCCCGTCTCCATGCCGTGCAGCCGCAAAAATGGCACCCGCATCAATGGGTTGAGGCCCGCTATGCAATGTTGATGCGGGATCGCCCATCATCGCCACCTGCGCCCGTCTTGCGAGTGCCGTTCCCGAGGCAATCGCCTCCCAGCACCCGGGATTGCCGCATCCGCATCTTGGGCCGTTCGGGTCGATGCTCATATGCCCGACATGGCACGCCATGCCGCGTCGTCCCCGCAATAAACGGCCATCCGCCACAACGCCGCCGCCAATTCCCGTGCTGACGGTCACATAAACGAAATGCGTGAGACCCTTGCCTGCGCCATAGCGCCATTCGCCGAGAGCTGCCGCCAATCCGTCATTCTCGATCGCCACATTCTGGCCGAGACGCGCTTCCAGCATCTCGACAATCGGGGTGTTCTCCCAGCCTTTCAGCGTGGCAATTTCAAGAATATGTCCCGTTACGGCGTCAAGCGGCCCGGGTGCGGAAACACCAATTCCGGCAATCATGCATTCCGGCTTGGTCACAATGATTTTATCAACGAGCAGCCCGATCTGCTCGACAACGGCTTGTGGCCCCCCCATCCTGTCCGTCAGCATTGACTCCCGGGCAATCAGTTTACCTGACCAGTCAACAAGGCCCGCCCGCACTTGCGTGCCCCCAAGATCAATGCCGATGGCATAGGCGTCGGTCATCATCACTTCTTTCGCTCAGAGCCCACGGACCCAGGCAATCCTTGCACCCAAATCGGGTGCCCCGAACGCCAAAGAACCCATGACAACAGTCTCCGCGCCGGCCTCGCGAAGCACAGGAACGGTATTGTCCCGAATACCGCCATCTGCCGCCAGAACGATACGTCGGCCCGTCTCCTTGATCAGTGCTCGCGCCTCCTTCAAACGTGCAGGCGCGCGCTCGTTCAGGCTCTGCCCCTTCACACCGATTGCTGTGCCGAGCAGGGTCAACATATCGAGACGTATCAGGTGAGGTGATGCCGTAATCACGGGCGTGTCGACTTTAAGAACCATGCCTGCCTTGAGCCCGTATCCTGCAATACGGTCGAGCCCCGCCGACGCATTGCCGTTCTCCGCATGAACGCTGATCAGATCCGCTCCCGCCTCCGCAAACTGGTCGATCTGGTCAATCAGGATAACATCGGCAATCATCAGATGCACATGGATCGGAATCGCGCTGGCCGCCCGTATCCGCGCGACAAGATCGGGGAAAAACAACAAAGCCGGTGCAAAATGGCCATCCGCCACGTCAATATGCAAAAGGTCCGCCTGGCCTGAAATACGCGCGAGATCATCCGCAATCCGCACAAGATCAGCCGACCACATCGAAAACTCGGCCATCAACCGGTTTTTGGGAAGCATATCGAACCAAGTGGAGTCAGGCTTTGCCATGAGATACATCCTCTAAAAATTCGGCCAAAGCGGCCTTGAATGCAGTGATATAGGGCGCTTTACCCTTTGTCTTTGCCGGGATACGCACAAGCTTTGCTGAAGGCATGAGTTCGGCAAACGCTTCGCAAAAGGAAAACGGATGAATCACATCATCGCCATGACCGATAATCAGCACAGGACATGTGATCGCCGCAATGTCTGCTGCACTTACGCCCGGCCCGTCCGCTGAAATCTGCGTCAACAATGCCGCCGTAATCTCCTGCGGCGTTCGCTCAAAAAATCCCGTGAGAGATGCAAGATTATCCGGTGCTTCCACCGCAAGACGTTTCGCAGTTGGTGATGCCATAAACATCGCCCGCGCTTCGTCTGATGGATGCGCACGCAATAAATGTCCGACTTCCGCGTTCGGCTGCATATTTTCTGGCGCGCGATCAAAAATCCACGCCGGACGGGCGAGAACCAGTGCCCGTACCTTTTCGGGGCGCCGCACAGCGAGACGAAGCGCAATCGCCGCCCCCATCGAAATCCCGCCAATAATCACCGGCGCCAAATGCCAAGCGTCGATCAATGCATCGACATCCGAGGTAAAGGTCGCAATCGAAAATCCGTCAGGGTTTCCCGCCTCGGAGTTCCCATGCCCGCGGCATTCCAGCGTAATCGCACGAATATCCGGCAGCTCGGGGATAACCTCAACCGTTTGCGTCGCGCTGCCGCAAAGACCATGCTGGAACAGGAATGGAACGCCCTCGCCGCCATGATCTGTCACGGCAAATCTCACCCCGTCATGATGAAAACTTGTCACCGTCATAATCAATGATCAATCCCGGCATCACCGAGCGTCTTTTTGAGAAACGCGGCAACGTCGGCGGCCTCGTCCGCTGCCAGTCCATGCGTAACCAATGGCCCTGAAAATCCCGCATCTTTCAACCGGCGGACAAAATGATCAAAATCGATCACGCCCCGTCCCGCTGCCACAAAGTGCCCCTGTGCATCACGATCCTTCGCGTGGGCCATGGCAAACCGGTCACCCAGCAGGTCAATCGCCTCGTCAACAAGCCGCTCCCGAACATCCGCGGTTTCAATTTCGAAGAGATTGGCAGGATCAAGTACAATCCTGATCCGGTCAGTCGCCATTTCGTCGATCAGTCGACGTGCTTTTACGGCTGTATCCACCACATTGGCCAGTTCCGGCTCGACACCCAAAAACACGTCATGCCGCTCGGCAATCAGAACGGCCTTTTCCATCGAGGCGAGGAGATCACGCCAAGCCTCAGTCGAATGATTGTCTGGATGCGCGTGCCATTGATCGACCGGATCACGCGTTCCCGTGCAGAGCGTTACCAATCCTGCCCCAACCCGCCGCGCTGCTTTGGCCAGCATATCAAGACGCTGAAACCCCAGTTCCCGCTCAACGGGATCGGGATGGATCATGTTCCATGTGGCGGACATCCCGACAAGCGTCACCCCGCTTCGGGAAGCGGCATTTGCGATATCGTCTGTCACGGCATCCGGTATCGCATCGGGCATCGCCGCAAGGCCCGAGCACGCCATATTGTAATGCGCCGACGAGAACCCCGCAGCCTTCACCTGACCGAGTACGTCATCAGGGGTTGATCCCGGAAAGGTTTTTGCGAAGATTCCAAGCTGCATCACAACAGACCCGAAACATCCGCAAGCCGGACGGTTCGCCCTGTTTCAACCGAACGTGCAATTGCAATCATCCCCCGAACAGACGCAATCCCGTCCTCGATATCGGCTCCGATCATCGGGGCCCCGTTCAGGATGGTGTCGGCAAACCCTTCCAGTTGCCGGCGGTAAAAATGGCCGTCCTCGCCCAGAGGACGGAAGGTACCACCCTCTTTTTCATGAAAAATCTCGACATCACTCGATTTGTAATACCACGGATTATACGTCTTCCCGATCACGCTGCCATTTTGCCCGTAAATCTGGAATCCCTCGTGCCAATCCATCCTTACAGCAACCGTCAGATCGAGATGGCCCAGACACCCATTGGCAAACTCGACATCGACAAACCAGCAATAGGCTCCCTTCGTGTCGGATAGTTTCGCCGTCACCGCAACAATATCACCACCAAAATAGCGGGCTGTATCCACAAGATGACTGCCATGCGCGAGCATATAATATCGCTTCAGATCGGCCTTCGGATTGCCCGATGGCTTGCGTGCATTCGCGCTCGACACAATGAGAGGTTGCACCGCATCCGTCATCGGATACCGATGCGTCGAGTCGCAATACCATGCTTTTAACGCGATCAAATCGCCCATTTCCGTATCGATAAAGTGCTTTGCAGCCATTAATCCGGCATCGAACCGCTTCATATGTCCGATCTGGAACGTCAAACCGGACTTCTTGACCGCTTCCGCCAAAGCGAGAGTTTCATCAAGGCCGATCGCAACCGGCTTTTCACAAAGCACATGCTTGCCCGCTTCGAGCGCTCGTATCGACGCCGGAACATGAAAAGCGTCCGCCGTCGCGATGATCACGGCATCAATCCCGGGATCAGCCAACATTTCATCGTAATCATTGAAGGTCTTCTGTGCGCCATGGGTGATCGCCATGCGCTCTCTGAGATCATCGGCAACGTCGCAAATGGCGAAGAGGTCTGCATTGCGTGCTTTGGTGCAGCTCTCGAAATGCGCCGCTTGCGCAATCTGTCCGGCCCCCAGCACACCCACTTTCAGGGTGCGCGCATCTTTCTTTGTCATCGAAATCCCGCCTCTTATCGACGCTTTACTAAATCACTTGCCCCGCATGAGATAACAAGATGATTCCTGATTAACCCAAAATGATCCACTAGCCATCCCGAAACTGAACCAAAAACGCTAAAAATTTCAAAGGACGGGCGTAAATTCCATCCGGCTTAAAACGTCACGATCCCGATCAATCCCGGGCGCAACCTCGATGAGTGCCACGCCCTTTTGCGTCAGTTTGAACACCGCTCGCTCGGTTACATAAAGCACTGTCTGCCCATTCAGCAGGGCTTGTTTGCCGCTGAACGTGATATGTTCCACCGCCTTGACCAACTTAGGCACCGTGCCGTGCGAGGCGATGTGCAATTTGCCATCCGATGTGGTTTCGACATCGAGCCCTTTCGCTTCAAAAGCGCCGCAAAAAACAACTTTTCGCGCTGTCTGCGTGATATCGACAAACCCGCCCGGACCGACAAGACGACCGCCAATTTTCGAGACATTGACGTTACCCTGTTCATCCATCTCCCCCATACCGAGAAAGGCGACATCAATTCCGCCGCCGGAATAGAAATCAAACTGGTCGACTGACGGAATGATTGCATCAGGGTCGAAGGCCGCGCCGAACATCGGCCCGTCAATCATCGCACCATTGTGGATGCCTTGCTCCACCGAGCCCCAATAGCGAACGTCACCCGCCGCCTTGACAAGTGCCGGTATGCCTCCCGGAATCCCGAAGCCGAAATTCACCGATCGCGCATCACCCAACTCCTGCATTGCACGCTCTGCAATAATGCGGCGAATTCCCGTCGGCAGGTCCGGATGATCCTCGCCCTGCCCGGGCGCAAGTGCGGCAGCCCCCGATACTCTCGGGTCATATCCCGGCAAATAGGTTTTGCGCGCGTCAGGCGCGAGAAGAATACCATGAATCAGAATACCGGGAATACGGCTGAGCCTTGCGGGATGCGCGCGTCGTGTCACCATCCGCTCGACTTGTGCAAACACCTTGCCGCCTGAATTATGCGCTGCCAGTGCGGCGGCATGGGCATCGAGGTCCGTGGGCTCACGCAAGAGCGAGAGCGTTCCACGCTCATCCGAATCACTGGCACGGATTAAGGCAAAGTCGATTTTGAGTGGTTTATATCGCAGATAGTCCCTGCCATCGAAACTGACATGCTCGACAAGATCTTCCGTCGCCCTCTCATTGCACCGCCCGCCATCGACACGCGGGTCGGCAAAGGTCCCCAAACCGATCCGGGTGATCAATCCCGGGCGGCCCGCACCAATTTCCCGAAGAAGCGACGAAATCACCCCGCCCGGAAAAGAATAGGCCTCGATTTTGTTCTCAGCCGCCAATCGCTGCATCGCAGGTGACCAGCTCCAATGCCCGCCAATCACACGCTTCACCATCCCTTCATGCGCGAAACGCCCGAGGCCCGTACCCTTGCCGTCGCCAATGCCGAGCGCATGAACAAGCGTCAGATCGCGCGGATGGCCCGTCTCCAGAAACGACGTTTCGAGCGCGGCATAAAGCGCGTCGGCTTCGAGGAAAATGCCCGAAGCCGCCAACGCGATGGTCGACCCATCGGGAATCATTTTTGCAATGTTTTCGGCACTCAATACCGGCACAGGGCGTGTCATTCTGATTCTTTCTTCAGATGATGACGGCAGATGGAGCAGCTTGTGATGGGCAACAAAGGCAGGATATCCTTGACGAAAGCGTTACCTGAAACTAAATAACCAGATAGTTACATAACGGCTTTTTCTAATGCACGTTTTGATGTTCCGTCAATAAGTTCTGCACACCGCAGGTTATGCCAGAAAGCTATCAGATGGTAGTCCTTCCGAAAAATGATCCGCAAACCTATCGCGACATTGAGGCGATGACGCGGCGTTTTGCAACCGACGCTATTCGCCCGGAGGCGGAAATTCTTGATCGGGATGAACTTTTCCCTGACCATCTCTATAAGCAAATGGCGGAACTCGGCCTTTTTGGAATTACCGTGCCAGACTCACTCGGCGGAGCAGGGCTCGATTGCCTCGCCTACGCGATTGTGATGGAAGAGCTTGCGCATGGCTATTCTTCTGTTGCCGATCAATGCGGCCTCGTCGAACTGATTGGCACATTGCTCACGCGATATGGCTCTGCCACCCAGCAGAAGCGCTGGCTCGGCGAAGTCCTCTCGTTTCGCACCAAAGTCGCCTATTGCATTACCGAGACGGAAGCAGGTTCGGATGTCTCGGGCATCAAAACAACCGCCGTCAAAACGGCATCAGGCTGGGTTTTGAACGGTAGTAAAATCTGGATTCACAATGCTCCAGTGGCCGATATCGGCTTCGTGCTCGCCCGCACCGATCCTGCTGCAGGCCATCGCGGCATGTCGATCTTCATCGTGCCGCTGGATGCAAAAGGGGTTTCACGTGGCCCCAAAGAGCACAAAATGGGTCAGCGTGCGAGCCAAGTCGGCGCATTGCATTTCGAGAATGTGGCTCTTGACGATGACGCCCTGCTGGGTGAACTCGGCCGCGGCTTTCATATCATGATGAGCGTACTCGAGAAAGGGCGGGTGGGTATTGCTGCACTCGCCATAGGCATTGCACAAGCCGGGCTTGATGCCGCGCTCGACTACGCAAAGACACGGCGTCAATTTGGCGGCCCCATCATCGATAATCAGGGACTGCAATGGATGCTCGCCGATATGGCGAAGGAGGTCGCCGCCGCAAGGGCGCTCGTACATCACGCCGCACTCCTGATTGATAATGAACAACCCGCCAATGCCGCCTGCTCGATGGCAAAACTCTTCGCCGGCGATATGGTGGTTGCCCAGACCAGCAATGCGGTGCAGATTTTTGGGGGCTCCGGCTTTATCCGCGGATTTGAGGTCGAGAGGCTTTATCGCGACGCCAAAATCTGCCAAATCTACGAGGGAACACAGCAGATCCAACGGACAGTGATTGCGCGAGAACTGATCAAGAACGGGTCACGCCTCTAAAGGACGACGAGCGACATGACAACGCAACCACATCGCGCAGCCCTCATCACCGGGTCGAGTCGGGGGATCGGCAAAGGGATTGCGCTGGCGCTCGCTTCCGTCGGCTATGCCGTCGGGATCAATGCACCAACTGCCGATGACGAAGTGGCCGCAACGGTATCGGAGTTGAATGCGCTTGGTGCCAAAGCTGTCGCAATCCCCGGCGATGTCGCTGACATTTCAGCCCATGCCGCCCTTCTTGATCGCGCGGAAGCGGCACTTGGTCCGCTCACAACCCTCGTCAACAATGCCGGCGTCGGCGTCCTGTCCCGCGGTGATTTGCTTGATGTCACACCGGAAAGTTATGATCGGTGCCTCGCGATCAACACCCGCGCTCCGTTTTTTCTCACGCAAGCCTGGGCGAAGCGCGTTTTACGGCGTGAGCGGCCAGCCGATGTCCATCATTGCGTGATTACGATTTCGTCGGCAAATGCGGAAGCGGTCGCAGTCGCGCGAGGCGAATATTGCGTGTCGAAAGCCGGTGCGGCGATGGTCGCAAAAGTGTTCGCCGTGCGTCTCGGCGGCGAGGAGATCGGCTCATACGATATTCGCCCGGGCCTCATCGAAACGCCGATGACGGCTATTGTTCAAGACCAGTATCGCAAGCGCATCAAAGAGGGCTTGACCGTTATCCAACGGATGGGACAACCAAAAGATATCGGCGACATCACCATCGCCCTTGCGACAGGCCAATTGGCATTTTGCACCGGGCAAGTCCTCTCCGCCGATGGCGGCCTTGTCATCCCGAGATTTTAAACATTTAGACATCGGAACCGACCATGACCTCGATTTCGCTCCCCGATACGAAGGGCCACCTCACCCGCTACACCTTGACCGGCGTCCCGATTGAAACGCCCAAAGGTCCGCATGATTTCAGCCGAATTGCATTTTCTGCGGCCCATGTTGTCGTGGATCCTTTCTCTGCCCGTGAGCCAAGTATCGGCCCGGCAATTGAGTGGGACGCAACCCTTGCCTATCGCCGTCATTTGCTAGATCTCGGGCTTGGTATTGCCGAAGCAATGGATACCGCACAACGCGGCGGCGGCCTCGACTGGCCGGGCGCCCTCGAGCTGATTACCCATTCGCTGCAAGCAGCGAAGCCGGAAGAGCGCGACCGGATTTTCTCAGGCATCGGCACGGATCATCTGTCACCCAATGATGCCCGCTCGATTGATGACGTGATCCGCGCCTATCTCGAACAGGTCGAGGCTGTCCAGAAACGCGGTGGCCGGATGATCATGATGGCGAGCCGCGCCTTGGCCCGGATCGCGAATTCCGCAAAAGAGTATGAAACCGTCTATGCCAAGGTTCTGGCCGCATGCGACAAGCCTGTCATCCTGCATTGGCTCGGCGATATGTTCGATCCGCAGCTGAAAAACTATTGGGGCGCTGACACGTTCGAGACAGCACTTGAAACCTCTTTGCGTGTCATCGAAGCCAATGCCGCAAAAATTGACGGTATCAAAATATCGCTGCTGGACGATCAGAAAGAAATTCTCATGCGCCGCCGCCTTCCCCATGGCGTCAAAATGTATACCGGCGACGATTTCAACTACCCCGAATTGATCAAGGGGGACGCACAGGGGTTCAGCCACGCTTTGCTTGGCATTTTCGATGCAATTGCCCCTGCTGCGTCGGCAGCACTTGCCGCGCTCAAAGCAGGCAATAGTGCCGCCTATGACCGGATTTTTGCACCAACCGTGCCGCTATCCCGCCTCATCTTCCGCAGCCCGACGCAATATTACAAAACCGGCATTGTGTTTCTTGCCTATCTTAACGGCTTTCAGCCGCATTTCACCATGATTGGCGGCGCGCAATCCATGCGACCGCTACCCTATTTCACGGAACTTTTCACGCTTGCGGATAAAGCAGGATTGCTCGCCAACCCGGATGATGCCGCTCACAGGATGAAGCGTTTCCTCGCACTCTACGGCGTCGCTTCGTGATGCGTGATCTCGCGAACCGTCTCGATCTCTGTTCGATCAACACAGCGACACTGGGTCATCGCGAAAAAATCAGCACGGTGATCGACGCCGCCGCACGACATGGCTATGGCGCGATCTGCCCATGGCGTCGCGATCTTCAAGATGAGAACGTCGCAGCCATTGCCCGCCAGATCCGTGATGCCCGATTGACTGTTTCAGGCTATTGCCGCTCCACCTATTTCCCGGCGCTCACACGGCAGGAATTAGAGGCGAATATCGCTGACAATATCAAAGCCGTCACCGATGCAGCCACCCTTGGCGCTGCGTGCTTTGTGCTTGTCGTCGGCTCTCTGCCTGAAGGCTCGCGTGATTTGACTACCGCGCGCGCTCAGGTCGAGGATGGCGTTTCGCGCCTGCTCGAGCATGCAAAAAAGGTCGGCATTCGTCTCGCACTCGAGCCTTTGCATCCGATGTATGCCGGAGATCGTTCCTGTCTGAACACACTGCAACAAGCGCTCGATTTGGCGGAAAAGATCGAGCCGGGTTCACCGTCCCTTCCGTCGCTCGGTGTTGCGGTTGATGTCTACCATGTCTGGTGGGATCCCGATCTCGCCAGAGAAATTACACGCGCAGGAAAAGCAAACCGGCTTTTTGGCTATCATGTGTGCGACTGGCTTGTGCCGACGCGCGATCTGCTCACGGATCGCGGCATGATGGGCGATGGCGTCATCGACCTGCGCATGATCCGCGCACTGATGGAATCAGCAAATTATAACGGCCCCGTCGAGGTTGAGATATTCTCGTCCCTCGATTGGTGGAAACGCCCGATGAATGACGTTCTGGCGATCTGCAGCGAGCGGTTACAGACCGTCTGTTGAACCTGCTCAATAGCGGAAATTAGGCTTTCGCTTTTCCTTGAAACTCGCAACACCTTCCGCCTTGTCGGATGAGGCAGCGATCAATGCACCTGATAAACTGTCCAGTGCTGCGGCTGTTCCCTCGCCATTGGCAGCATTCAGCACGAGCTTCGTCGCCTCTAAGGCCCGGGGTGACAGGGTCGCGATCCGCTCGGCAACTGCCAGTGCTGCTGCCATCGGATCCGGTGAAATCTCGTTGAGAAATCCCACCTGATGCATCCGCTCGGCTGAGATGCGCGAACCAGCCAGTGCCATTTCCCGAAGCACAGCCTGCGGCACGAGCGCCGCGAGACGTTGCGCGCCCGACCAACCCGGAACGATTCCGATTGTTGTTTCCGGCAGCGCGAACTGGGCATGCGGCGCGGCAATTCTGAGATCACTTGTCGCCAAAAGTTCCAACCCGCCGCCAAACGCCATGCCGTTCACCGCCGCAATCAGTGGCACCGGCAATCGTGCAAGGCGATCAAACAAGCGGTGCCCTTTCGGCACCCATTCCCGCGAGAATTGCGCTGCATCCAGCGCCGACCATTCATTGATATCCGCACCCGTACAGAACGCCTTTTCCCCGGCACCCGTGATCACAACGGCCCGGATCATGCGGTCGCGTTCGACCGTTATCGCGCAGTCCTCAAGCGCATCAAGCATCCCGAGCGTCAGCGCATTGCCTTTGGCCGGATTATCAATCGTGACAATCAGCGTCGCGCCCCGCCTCTCCTGTCCGATCATGTCGCTCATTTGGAAGTAAGACCCAAAGCGGCAAGTGCCGTCTCCGCGCATTCGGCATCCTCATGTCCGGCTGCGCCCGAAACGCCGATCCCGCCGATAATCGTTCCATCCTCGACAATGGGTACACCGCCCTGCCATGTGATCAAACGCGGACGGTTGGCCATGCCCATTGTCAAATCAGGCGCGCTTCCCATCCGCTCGGCGAGCGCCTTCGTCGTCCGGCGGAGCGAGGCCGCCGTATAGGCTTTGTCCAGCGCGATATCACCGGTGATCGCATTCACGCCATCCATTCGCGCCGAAGCGACGGTCGCACCAGCCGAATCGACAACAAAAACAGCGATCTTCCAGTTACGGGACTGCGCGTGTTTGATCGCTTCAGTGGTCAACCGGAGCGCGGATGCCAGTGCAACCGACTGGATGGTGATGGAATGGGTCATGCAAATCCTGAAATTGAGCGTACGCTTTTCAGCGTCTCCATGAAGTGATTTTGCACCTTCCGCGTTCTGCTTACAATCCGGTTATCGGCAAAAATTTGTCCTACACGC
Organism: Alsobacter soli; assembly: GCA_945883115.1. Lineage (GTDB taxonomy): Bacteria > Pseudomonadota > Alphaproteobacteria > Rhizobiales > Beijerinckiaceae > CAIUPE01. The sequence goes on along the minus strand of CAMCXA010000012.1, from coordinate 29,674 downwards.
AAAAAACCCGCCGACTACTTTGATGTAGTCGGCGGGGTGAAAAACGTCACGCTATTGACGCGGTTCAGCCAACCATTTGCGGGCGGAAATCCTTCGGATCAATGCCTGCCACTTCCACCGGCTTCTTCATCGCATCGCGGCGGAAAGGCTCGCCAAGTTCCTGATTAAGGATGATCTCGACAAAAGTCGTCACACCCTTCTTCTGCGCCTCGCACGCCTCTTTCAAAGCCGCCGTAATCTCGGCTTGCGTTTTCACGGTAACGCCCTTCAGGCCGCATCCTTCAGCCACACGCGCATAGGAGAGATGCGGGTCAAGTTCGGTGCCGACGAAATTATCATCGTACCAGAGCGTAGAATTGCGCTTTTCCGCGCCCCACTGGTAATTCCGGAAAATCACCATCGTGATCGCTGGCCATTCCTCACGGCCGATCGAGCTCATCTCCGACATCGAGATGCCGAACGCACCATCACCGGCAAAGCCTACGACAGGAATATCCGGATTGCCGATTTTCGCGCCGATAATCGACGGGAACCCGTAACCGCAAGGCCCGAACAGGCCCGGTGCCAGATATTTCCGGCCTTCCTCGAAGGTCGGATACGCATTGCCGATCGCGCAATTATTCCCGATATCCGATGAAACAATCGCCTCTTTCGGCAATGCCGCTTGAATGGCGCGCCATGCCTGACGCGGCGACAAACGCTCCGGATTGGCCTTCCGCGCACGCTCGTTCCACGTTGTGCCCGGATCATCATCCTCATGATCCATCGATGAAAGCTGCTGCAACCACGCTGATTTCGTCTGATGGATCAGCGCCTTGCGGGAATCACGCCCGTCATTTCCTGCACTCGGTGCAAGCTGCGCGAGGATCTGCTGGGCAACCTGCTTCGCATCACCGCAAATGCCAACCGTCACAGGCTTTGTCAGCCCGATTCGGTCGGGGTTGATATCTACCTGAATGATCTTCGCCGTCTTCGGCCAGTAATCAATGCCATACCCCGGCAATGTCGAAAACGGATTCAGCCGTGTTCCGAGCGCGAGCACGACATCCGCTTTCGCAATCAGTTCCATCGCGGCCTTCGAGCCATTATAGCCGAGCGGACCCGCCGCCAGACGATGGCTACCGGGAAAGCTGTCATTGTGCTGGTAATTGCTGCAAACCGGAGCATCAAGCCGCTCAGCGAGCGCCGCGCAATCCGGAATAGCGTTACCGAGCACAACGCCCGCGCCCGATAAAATCACCGGGAATTTTGCTTCGGAGAGCAGTTTCGCCGCTTCCGCAATCGCGTGCGCACCGCCCGCAGGCCGCTCGAATTCAAGGATCGATGGCAAATTAATGTCGATCACCTGCGTCCAGTAATCACGCGGAATGTTGATTTGGGCCGGGGCAGAAAGCCGCTTCGCTTTCAAAATCACACGATTTAAAACTTCAGCCACGCGGGACGGATCACGCACCTCTTCCTGATAGCAGACCATGTCGCGGAACATCGCCATCTGCTCGACTTCCTGAAACCCGCCCATGCCGATCGTCTTGTTCGCCGCTTGCGGGGTGACGAGCAGCATCGGGGTATGGTTCCAGTACGCCGTCTTCACAGCGGTCACGAAGCCGGTAACACCGGGCCCGTTCTGCGCAATCGCCATCGCGATCTTGCCCGTCGTGCGGGTGTAGCCATCACAGATCAGACCGCCATTGGTTTCCTGCGCAACATCCCAGAAATGGATCCCTGCTTTGGGAAACAGATCCGAAATCGGCATGAAGGCCGATCCGATAATGCCAAAGGCATGCTCGATACCGTGCATTTGCAGCACTTTCACGAAGGCTTCTTCAGTGGTCATTTTCATGGCGGTTCGTCTCCTGTGGAATTTCTGGTCTCAAGTCCTGCATACGCTGCGTTGATGGCATAAAACCGAAGCGAATGGGTGTCGACACTTAAACGTGCGTTTTTACGCACCGCAAGTGTGATCGTGCTTTGAACCAGCCATCCTTTGATCGGTAGAGCCAGACGATTTAGCAGCATTGGGCCAAGCATGACGTGGAGTGCGTCACGCTTGGCAAAGTCCCGATAACGGTCCTTCGTCCAGAAATGATTTTGCTACTCAGCGATGCCGAGCGCGATCAAATGATCCGCACCGGCGCGAACGCGGGTTTTGTCGCGCAATTCGAGGATCAGGCGCGGGTTGGAGGTCAGGCGTGACAGGGCGCGGAAAACTTCCATCCACTGAATATTGCCTTCGCCCGGTGCCCAATGCCGGTCGGCATGGCCGTCTGTATCCTGCAAATGGACGTGGGCAAGCATATTACTCGCCGCGTGCACATAATAATCGACAGGGTGGCCGTTGGTAGAGCCATACGCATAATTCGCGTGGCCCGTATCAATCGAAACCTGCACCGCTGTGCTATTGAAAGACTTCGCAAGCTCAACCCGGGCGTGCGGGTCGATGTCCTCAATGTTCTCGATCACCATCACACATCCCATATCTTCAGCGCGTTTTACGGCGTTCTTCAACGTATCGTGCACACGCTCGATAATCGCTGCCCGACTGCCGGGAGTATAATCCAGATTGTTATGATCCCATGTGGTGTAGGGCGAATGGATCACCATCTGCGTCGCACCCAGATGTGCGCAGACATCAAGCCCCTGCCCGATACGCTTCTTTACAACCTCACGAACATCGGGATCTTCCGAATCAATTGTGAACCCCCAGAACGGCCCGTGAATGCCCAGGCGACCTTGATACCCGTCGAGTTCCTTCTTGATTTCATTAGCAAGTGGCTTCCAATCGCCGTTCAGGACGTGCGCCCAAAAGAAATCCTGCACCTCAAGGTCGCGTTGGCGCTCGAGGATCCAGTCTCGGTGCATACGGAGGCCTTCGAGCGGCAGTGCAACTCCTAAAACGGGCAGTGAATGATGTGGGACAGACATGTTGATCTCCATAAATTCAGTTTAATAATAATGATGAAAAAAAATGACGGGTGAATGACGAACTTTATCTCGCCAGAGATACCGACACACACAGTGCCTCATGGTCCGAAATGGCCATTCCGTCCGCATCGATGGCTGGCAGGGTAGCAGGTACTGATGCCTCAAGGCCACGCGTGAAGAACCAGTCAATCCGCGTAAACGGTGGTTCCGGTGTTCCGTCAGGGCGGGTTCGGCAAGACGCCTCGGGCAAATTGGCCTGTCGCCATTCAAACCCTGCCTCGCGCATCACCGCAAACATCGGTTCAATCGGCGAAGGGTCATCAAAGATTTGGCGCAAAGCTTCGGGATCGGTCGGTAAGGTTAACGTGTTAAAATCACCCCCAATAATCACAGGCAAAGCGCCTGCGCGTTCATTGATTGCTTCAACAAGCCGTCGCGCCTGATCTCCACGTTTGGCGGGCGTCGTGCGATTTTCGAAATGCGCTGACACGCACCATAGACCGTTATCATCTTCACCAATTCGGGCAGCAACCGCATTGCGAAAGCCAATTCGCCGTTGATCCGCCGTTTCCCGGTCGACATACCAATAGGCACCGTCATCAAGCCTGACCGCAAACGCATCGTACAAAGTGTGTCGCGAAACAATCGCATTGCCATGATACCCAGAGGCATTGGTTTCCCCGGCGTGCCAAATCATTTCGCGATTATCGCCAATACCAAGCTCGGCAAATTCAAGGGCATAGACGTAGCCCGCGCCCGTTGGCCCAGCGAGATCGGCAATTGTATGCCGGTTGCCTGAGCGCACCATTCCGATATCGACTTCTGTCAGCAACGCTACATCGGGAGCAACCGACCCCAACAGTGCACGAGACGCAGCGTCATATTTGAGCCGTTCCGCATTCCAAGAAAAGATAACGAGGCTACCACTGGTGCGCTTCGTCTCATCAGGAGAGCTGGCTGGAACCTGCTCGAGGGCCGCAAAGGCTGGAATGTCTTGAAGACACGAATCATGAAGTTCAATCGTCGCCTCACCCGCCTGAGCCTTTGCAATTACGTCCGCGCTCAAGGGGGAAAACCTGCTGACCTTTCTATCAATAATTTTCGAATTCATGGCAGCTTTCCTCACCTTCATTCGCAAAAACTGGCGGTACGAATGATGCGTTTTCACGACGTCCCCATGACAGTCAACTGCGCAAATCTTCAACGTTAATCTTCATAAATGCGTCATGGGATGTTCCAAAGAATGTCACACTCCGCAGGTACCGATCTGGGCGCTAAACCACCGAACCAACCTTCGACGGAGCTATCTTATGAAATCGAAACTCATCGCTACAGCTGCTACGCTTTTGCTCGCAGCAACTACGTCGGCCTTCTCAGCAGAGCGCGTAAAATTTGAAATGTGGCACGGCCTGACCGGCGATCTCGGCAGCGCCGTTGAGGAAGTTTGCAAGCGCTTCAACGACTCGCAAACCGCGTACGAAATCACATGCACCTCACAAGGCTCCTATGACAACGCTTTACAGAACGCGATTGCTGCATATCGCGCGAAAAAGAATCCGACCATCGTTCAGGTCTTCGATGCCGGTACGCTAGATCTGCTGCTTTCGGAAGCCTATGTTCCTGCTGGAAAGCTGATGGAAGATAATGGCTATAAAATCAATTGGTCCGATTATGTGCCCGCAATTTCGAATTATTACGCTGATTCGAAGGGTGTTCTGAATTCTTTCCCGTTCAATTCCTCAACAGCAATGCTGTATTGGAACAAGGATGCCTTTGCCAAGATTGGTAAATCAGAAGCTCCGAAGACATGGGAGGAAACTTTTGAGACCTTGAAGGCACTGAAAACTGCAGGTTACGAATGCCCCATGGCTTGGGATTATGGTGTGTGGCAAACGATGGAACAATTTTCAGCCACAAACAATATTCCAATCGCAACCAAGGGTAACGGTTACCAAGGCCTTGACGCTGAATTTTCCGTCAACAAGACCAAGTTCGTTGACATAATCAAAAGCATGAAAAAAGCCTACGATGACGGCCTCGTGAAGATAAAGACGCAGGACACAGGGGCAACGATCGTACAGGCCTTCTCCAATGCCGATTGCCAGTTGATGCTCTCCTCCATCGCGGATCACGGCACGGTTGGTAAGACTCAGAAGCCTGACATGCAGTGGGACGTCGCCATGCTTCCGATTCTGGCAGGTGGCGAGCGTCATAACTCGCTCGTGGGCGGTGCATCTCTATGGACGCTTAAAGGCAAATCCGCCGACGAATACAAGGGGGCTGCGGCCTTCTTCAACTTCATCGCTCAGCCGGACGCTGCGCTCTTCTTTTCGACCCGCACGGGCTATATCCCTGTCACCACGTCGGGCTTCGAATTCATGAAGGCTCAAGGCTTCTACGATAAGGCACCGTATAAGGGCCGTGAGCTGGCCATTGCTTCGCTGAATGCTTCTCGTATAACGGAAAATACCCGTGGAATCCGTCTTGGCGGCTACGTCCAGATCCGCAAAGAAATGCGCGATGCTCTCGTGGAAATCTTTGCCAATAAGGTTTCAGTCGAAGAAGGAATCAACTCTGCCGTAGAGCGGTCAAACGCCGTTCTCCGCAAGTTCGAAAAGACCTACGGCGGCAAACAACTTCCTTGATAAATAACTCTGTTATGGACGCGGCAAAAGCCGCGTCCATCATTCTTGCGGACAGAAAAACATGGAAAAACGCGCGACCTTTTCAAATGCTTCCATCGGGGTGCTGTTTGTCGCCCCGCAGATTTTGCTCGTCTTTACTTTTTTCTACTGGCCGACGGGTGCTGCCCTTTTTTGGGCCTTCACACTAGAGAGGCCCTGGGGCGGTGGCAATGAATGGGTGGGTCTAGATAATTTCCGCCAGGTTTTTGCCGACCGAGCCTATTGGGCTTCGATCACACGAAGCCTTGTTTTCGCGGGTGCCACAACTTTTCTAGCCATGGGATTTGGATTGTTACTTGCCGTTGCATGCGATCGGGGCCTTAAATTCTATCAGGGATTTAGAACTGTCTTTGTATGGCCTTACGCGGTTGTTGCGCCCGCTGCTGCTCTGGCTTTTCGATTCATTTTTGCCCCTGACGCTGGCATTTTTTCTGCACTCGTCAAATCCAATCCCGAATTCTGGAATCCGGCGCAGAATGGCTATCACGCGATGGTGATGGTTATTGTCTGCTATTCTTGGAAGTACGCTGCCTATTGTTTCATCTTTTTCTTGGCAGCCCTTCAGGCCATTCCTCGATCCGTCATTGAAGCAAGCGCTATGGACGGGGCGGGCGTGCTCCGGCGCGTCCGTGATATTCAACTTCCGCTGATTACGCCGACTTTCTTTTTTCTTCTTGTGATCAGCATCACGGATAGTTTCCAAGATTCGTTCAGTATTGTGGACGTGATGACGGACGGCGGACCCGCCAAGGCGACCGAATTCATGGTCTATAAAATCTATTTCGACGGTTTCCGCGGCCTCGATTATTCGGGCGCTGCGGCCCAATCCATCGTGTTGATGTTCCTGATGATAGTACTGACGTTCTTCCAGTTCCGCTTCATCGAACGTCGCATCCATTACAGCTGAGTTTGCCATGATTGAGCGCACACCACTTCTCAACGTCACCACCTATATCGTCCTGTGTATCGGGGCTCTAATGGTGTTTATCCCGCTTTGGCTGGTCTTCGTTGGTGCCACACTCACAGTACGAGAGATCAATATACCGGAACTTCACCTTATCCCAGGCAACCATTTGTTCGAAAACCTCTCGGCAGCGTGGGAGCGTGGGCATCTAGGTGAACGTCTAACCAACAGTCTGATCATGTCGCTCGGCGTCGCCACAGGCAAAGTGGCTATGTCGGCGATTACAGCATTTGGTCTGGTCTATTTCCGATTCCCGGGCCGGATGCTGATTTTCTGGCTCATCTTTATCACGCTAATGCTGCCTCTCGAGGTTCGTATCGTGCCGACCTATGCGGTTGCTGCCAATGCACTCTGGCCGTTTCAATCGATTTTGGACGCAACAGGCATTTCCGGTATCATCGCGTCCCTGACCGGTATTCAGTTGGCACTCGAATGGAACCTCCTTAATTCCTACACGGGTCTGATCCTGCCCCTGATAGCAACTGCGACAGGAACGTTTCTTTACCGCCAATTCTTCTTGACTGTTCCCGACGAGTTGCTTGAAGCCGCTCGAATGGATGGCGCAGGGCCATTTCGCTTTCTTACGGAATTTTTGATACCGCTATCGCGGGCCAATATGGCTGCTCTTTTTACGATCATGTTTCTCTACGCTTGGAACCAGTATCTCTGGCCCTTGCTCGCCACGCCTGATCGCGCGGGCTTCGGCACAACAGCCGTCGTTGAACTCAAAATGCTTGCGCCTAATGTCAGTACGACCGGCGGTGGCACGCCTGATTGGAATGTCGCAATGGCAGGCTGCTTGATTGTGATGCTCCCCCCTCTTCTGCTTGTCGCCTTTATGCAGCGCTATTTTGTGCGCGGCCTTATCGCGACTGAAAAATAGGAATACGCCCATGGCCGCTGTCTCCCTTTCCGCTGTATCAAAAAAATTCGGTCCGAATACAGTCGTCGATAAAGTCGATCTCGCCATCGAAGCAGGCGAGTTTGTTGTTATTCTTGGCCCGTCGGGTTGTGGCAAATCCACCCTGCTCCGCATGATCGCCGGGCTGGAAGCAACAAGTGATGGTGAGATCCAGATTGGCGATGTTGTCGTCAATGATCTCGAACCCCGTGCGCGCGGATGTGCAATGGTGTTCCAGAACTACGCGCTCTACCCCCATATGACAGTCGCCGAAAATATAGGCTATGCGTTGAAAGTGGCAGGACTGCCGAAAGCCGACCGGATCGCCCGTATTCAATCGGTCGCCCAAATGCTTGGCCTTGGAGAGTTTCTTGATCGCAAACCGATGCAGCTATCCGGCGGCCAGCGTCAACGCGTCGCCATGGGGCGCGCGATGATCCGCGAACCAAAGGTTTTCCTCTATGACGAACCGCTCTCCAATCTCGACGCGAGGCTTCGCGTGGCCATGCGCGCAGAAATCCGGCGACTGCATCAACGGCTTGGAACAACATCGTTGTTCGTGACGCATGATCAGGTCGAGGCCATGACTTTGGCGGACCGGATCGTCGTTATGAACCAGGGCCGAATCGAACAGATTGGAACGCCGGACGAAATATACCGTCGACCAGCTTCCGCCTATGTCGCGAGTTTCATTGGCTCTCCGGGTCTAAACCTGCTGAGGGTAAACGTCTCGACCAACGACGGTCACATCAAATTCGGCGATGGACAACTCCTAGCCTATGACCGTAAAATCTGGAAAAACCTTCAGGATGGCCCGGTCACCTTTGGGTTCCGTGCCGAAGAAGCACGGTTAGCGTCGGATGGCAGAGGCCTGTCCATTCGATTTTCGTTCAGCGAGGAATTGGGTAGTTCACGCTTAATCTATGGCGCAGTTGCTGACGAAGAGGCCGTGTTGATGATTGATCATGACGAGAAATTCTCTGCCGACGAGACTGCGGCACTTTCGATACCTAATTCGGCAATGCAATTTTTCAGCGCGGAAACCGGGCGCAGAATTAGTTGAGCGTCGTCTCATTCTGATGAGCGGTGCCAGACGTGATTAACTCGCTATGTCGCTCTGAAAAAATCCCGAAGCGGGTATCTAACAAGTCGATATATGACGCCCTGAGCTGCCGCAGGGGAATCAAGATCATTGTCTTCCCCCGATTATCCACAGCCTGTCACGAACTTGTCATTGAAGCGCTCTAGGGGTCGTCTAAGAATAGGAGGATGAACGATGCTGACATTGAACAGTTTAAGCAAAACCTTTGGTCAGACGAAAGCAGTCGACTCAGTATCTCTCACCATTGAGCGTGGCAGTTTCGTCGGCGTCATCGGGCGTTCTGGTGCAGGCAAATCCACCTTGCTGCGCATGATCAACCGCCTTAACGAACCAACATCGGGCAGCATCGTTTTCGAAGGCAGCAATATCGCCAAATTGAACGGCGCAGAGCTTCGCGAGTGGCGTCGCCGCTGCGCCATGATCTTCCAGCAATTCAATCTGGTCGGGCGTCTCGACGTTCTGACAAATGTTCTCATGGGTCGCCTCGCCACAACCCCGTCATGGCGTTCCATGCTCCGTCTTTGGGGCGAAGATGACCGTGCCGTCGCGCTCGCTGCGCTTGACCAGTTTGATATTGCAAACCTTGCAGCCCAGCGTGCCGATCAGCTTTCCGGCGGCCAGCAACAACGCGTCGCAATCTGCCGGGCATTGGTTCAGGAGCCGGATATTATTCTGGCGGATGAACCGATTGCCTCGCTTGACCCGCGCAATACCAAGATTGTGATGGATGCACTCCTTCGCATCAACAAGCATTTCGGAATCACGGTCATTTGCAATCTCCACTCGCTTGATATTGCCCGCACCTATTGCGACCGTCTGGTTGGCATGGCTGGCGGGAAAGTCGCGTTTGATGATGTTCCCGAAGCGCTCACGGATACGATTTCCCGTGAGCTCTACGGTCTCGAGGCTGGCGATGTCATGGGCACAAGCCAACCTACACCAGACTTCATCGGTCAACCGCTATCGGCGGTCGCCTGAGAAGCTGAATTTTCTAAAAACCACCCTGAAACCTGAGGAGAGAGAGAATGATTGATCGTCGTTCAGTATTGCTGGCTGTTGCCGCCAGCACCATGCTCGCCACCGTCGGCGCAGCAAATGCTGCTGAGTGGAAAGCAAAATATCCGGAATTGGTTTTTGCAATTGTTCCGGCCGAAAATGCGTCAAGCGTCAATGATCGCTACGGCCCGATGATGGAGTATCTATCCAAGCAACTGGGCGTGAAAGTGACACTTCGTGTCGCGGCTGACTACGCAGCAGTTATTGAAGGTCAACGCGCCGGACAAATTCACATCGGCTATTACGGCCCTGCCTCGTTCGCTCGTGCTTTGATGATCGGTGCGAAGGTTGAAGCATTCGCCCAGGATGTCAACGCGGACGGCACTAAAGGATACTATTCGGTGCTTTGGGTAAAAAAAGACAACCCTGCTTCGAAGATCGAGGATTTGAAAGGCAAGAACCTGTGTCTCGTCGATCCGAATTCGACGTCCGGCAATAATGTTCCTCGTTATTCGATGGACAAAGCGGGCATTGATCCTGAAAAATTCTTCTCAAAGACTGTTTACGCAGGAAGTCACGAAAATGCGATCATCGGTGTCCAGCAGGGCACATGCGATGCAGCCTTCAATTGGTACAATGATGAAAACGAATCGTTACTCATGCGAATGGACCGCAAGGGTATGGCAAAATATGCCGACTTCAAAATGATCTTCAAATCGGACGTTATCGTGAATTCGCCTATGGCGGTTCTCGCCGACATGCCGGCAGATCTCAAGCTAGCGATTAAAGACGCTATTCTCAATGTGTCGAAAAATAATCCGATGGCCTTTGAGAAGGCAACGGATGGAAAATCGAAGCCATGGGAAAGTGTCGATAACAAAGCTTACGACACGATAATCGAACTCAACAAGTTTGTTGACCAACTCAAGAAGAAGTCATCCTGATAAACTGCACCGAAAAGGGGGATGCCGCAAGCATCCCCCTTTTATATGGATCAAAACATCATGGCCAGTGCAGTCCAAATTTCCAGTGAACGGTCAAAGATCCTCCTGAAAAATTATCAGGACGCTACCTCTGCAAAACGTCGGCAGAGCTTGCTCTTTCTGTCTGTCATAGTTCTGGTCGTCATCATTTCATGCATCATCGCAGAAGTGAGACCCGCCTTATTTTGGAAAAATGCCGGCAACTTTACGGACTATTTTGGCCGACTTATGTTTCTCGATAACGGACAGAGCGTGCTAAGTGACCCAGCCGAGTGGTTTTGGGGTTTGAAAAAATGGTCCATAAGACTATTTGAAACATTACTGATGGCCTATGTAGGTACATTGCTCGGCGCCTTCGGTGCATTTCTGCTCTGCTTCGCGGCAAGCAAGAACATAACCCGCTCATTCTGGGTTGTTGCGATGACGCGACGATTTCTCGAATTTTCGCGGACCGTTCCGGAAATCGTTTTTGCTTTGATCTTTGTGGTGGCCTTCGGGCTGGGCCCGGTTGCTGGCGTGCTGGCAATTTTGATCCACACAATGGGGGCGCTCGGCAAATTGTTCGCCGAAGTCGTTGAAAATATCGATATGAAGCCCGTTGAGGGCGTCTCCGCATCAGGCGGCGGGTGGCTCGCACGCGTCCGTTTCGGCGCATTGCCGCAAATCTGGTCGAACTTCGTCAGCTATGGCCTGCTCCGCTTTGAAATCAATGTCCGGGGTGCAGCTGTCATGGGCTTTGTCGGTGCCGGTGGTATTGGACAGACCCTCCTGGAATCCATCCGGAAATTTTACTATTCGGATGTCAGCGCCATCATTCTGATGATCATAATCTCTGTCATGCTGATTGATGCGATCACGGAACGTGTCAGACATCGATTGATTGGCGAGGAGTCACGGTAATGAACAAAACACGCCAACGCTTCGGAAACATTGATACTGTTCGGGAAAAATATGCCGGTGCGCTTTCGGTTGATTGGGTAAGCCGGTCACGAACAATCGGCCTTGTCCTTGCAGCATTCGCATTGCTGGTGTTCGGCCTCATCCATCTCGAATTTTCACCCGCACGGATGATCGATGGCGTCGGACAACTCGGGCTGATCGCCTATCTGATGTTGCCCCCGAACCCGGAGACATGGGCCAAGGTCATGTCCTATGCCATCTCCATGGGAGAGACATTGGCCATCGCCATTCTCGGCACATTGCTGGCTGTTGTCATTGCGTTTCCCTTGAGCTTTCTGGCCGCACGCAACGTCATCACAAACCGCATTCTCCAACTCCTGTCCCGACGATTTTTTGACTCGATCCGCGGTGTTGACACTCTGATATGGGCGCTCATCTGGATCAACGTCGTTGGCCTTGGCCCGTTCGCCGGTGTGCTCGCAATCATGACATCCGATATTGGCGCATTCGGCAAATTATTCTCGGAAGCGGCAGAAGCGGCAGACCGCCGCCCCGTCGAAGGCATCAAATCAACGGGCGGTTCGCACATCCAGTCTGTGCGCTTCGGGTTGATCCCGCAAATTCTGCCCGTCATCGCCAGTCAGGTTCTGTACTACATCGAGTCCAATACGCGCTCGGCGACCATTATCGGGATCGTTGGTGCAGGCGGGATCGGGATGCACCTGTCCGAGCAGATCAGAATGCTCGAATGGCAGCAGACATCCTTCATCATTCTGATGATTTTGGTAACAGTCGCCATTATCGACTTTGTCTCCACACGCATCCGGTTTTCCATCATCGGGCCAACAGCACGCTGATCGCCAAACAATCAGTTTATGCCGCAGTCAACGCGTCAGGCTCGATCACAAACTCCACGCGTTCGGGCGCGAACGCCGATATGACGAGATGAATAGGCTCGCCATCCGGCAAGCCGTCAAGTCCTTCCGATGTCAAAACCGGTGCCCCCTTGGAAATCGCCAAGAGTTCACACTCGGCCTGCGTTGCCAATCGGGCCGAAAGGCGGGTCGCCAACCTTTGATAGTGATCAATGCCGAACACCTTGAGCGCCGCCGAAACAGATGAGCTTTCCCGACGCAGGATAGTGGCAAAGTCCGGGAAACGCTCAACCTCGAGATAATGCATTGCCGTCGAGATGGGCAATCCGGCTGCCAGATTAAACGTCCGGATCGCCCAAACCAAAGTTCCCTCCGGAACGAGAATCGCTCGCGCCACAAGCTCCCCCGCCTCCACCACCTCGGACGCAATCACTTGCCCCGACGTTTCAATACCCGCCGCGGCAAAATTCTGCCGAAAACTGACCTGCCGCCCGATCCGATACGGAAACGGCTTTCCCGTTACAAATGTGCCCCGTCCTTGCTCCACCGAAACAAGACCAAGATCCTGCAAATGACGAAACGCCTGCCGCGCCGTATGTCGATGAACACCATAGCGGGATGCCAATTCAAGCGCTGTCGGCAGCGATGCACCAATCGCAAAATCGCCACGCTGGATTGAAGCCGCAAGGTCATCCGCGATCCGCCGCCAGGCTGTTCCCGTTGTGCTCATTATCATTCCCGATTTTCCGCAAAAAAAGCGAACCGCGTCATTCAATCGTCACATGAAAGGTATAGACCTTTTATGGCATTCAGATGAATGCCCCGATTTGTCAAATATTGTCACTTGAGGAGCGCGGATTGACCGTCAATCCCCATACCGAATCAAAAACACCACGGCAGCACTGGATGTCCGTTCTGGCCCGTGCCTCGCTAAAAGATCTGGAGCAAGCCATTGCTTCTCTCGGCCCGATGCCGGCCTATGACGTGATGAAGCCTGCCGAAACGGGCACGATCATGCTCGAGGGGCGCGCTGGTGGCGCTGGCCGCCGGTTCAATATCGGCGAAGCAACCATGACGCGCTGTGTCGTCCGCCTGAAGGACGGCACGATGGGCTTCTCCTATGCCCTCGGTCGCGACAAACGGAAGGCGCAGCTGGCAGCCCTTCTCGACGGAATGCTTCAACTGCCGACGCACGCCGCGATCTTGCACAATTCCGTGATCGGCCCGCTCGCCGAGCAGCAGGCCTCGAAGAAGATCGACGTCTCGCGGAAGGCGGCTGCGACAAAAGTAGACTTTTTCACGCTCGTTCGGGGAGATGGCTGATGAATGTTCCCTTCGTCATGGGTCGCGGCTTCTCCGACCCAATCTTTCAGTCACAAGCCATATTCCGCCTGATTTTGCAGGCGCTTTCCACTCCCGGGGTATTGCTCAGGGTTGATACTTCATCGTTTGAAGGCCCGCAGGGCCTCTCGTCAGCCGCTGCCGCCACCTTGCTTGCTTTGGCGGATTACGAAACGCCGGTCTGGCTTCCGGATCATTTGGTCAAGGGTCCGATGCGCGACTGGCTCGTGTTTCACACAGGCGCCCCGATCAGCGAACGCCCAGAGCACGCTCTCTTTGCAATCATTGACGCTGCATCACCCGATCCCGCTCTCGCGCGCTTCGCAACTGGCGAAGACCGTTACCCCGACCGCTCCGCAACCTTGATCGTGCTGTGTCCATCTTTGGAAAATGGCACGCCTTTGATGGTCACCGGTCCCGGCATTGAATCGTTGGTAAATTTTGCTCCGCAAGGGATCCGCAACGGATTTTGGGACGAGTTTGCCGCCAATCACGAGCGGTTCCCGCTTGGTGTCGATCTCCTTCTTGTTTCGGACGATAAAATTGTCGGCTTACCCCGAACTTCAAAGGTCACCCCTCTCGACGGAGCAGCATAATGTATGTCGCAGTCAAAGGCGGCGAAGCTGCCATTCTCGCCACCCATGATCTGATCGCCGAAGAACGCCGCGGCGACCCGTCAATTCCTGAACTCTCTGTCGCGCAAATTCGCGAGCAAATGGCGTTGTCCGTCGCACGCGTCATGAATGAGGGCTCGCTCTATGACAGGGATCTGGGCGCGCTGGCATTGAAACAGGCGCAGGGCGACGTCATCGAAGCCGCCTTTCTGATGCGCGCTTACCGCACGACCCTGCCGCGCTTCGGCTCCTCTGTGCCGTTGGATACCGCGGCAATGGCGATCCGCCGGCGCATTTCGGCAACCTACAAGGATTTGCCCGGCGGGCAGGTGCTTGGACCAACTTATGACTACACCCATCGCTTGTTCGATTTTGCCTTGATGGCAGACCTTGGTTCGGAACCCGAGGCACAGGTGGCTGTCAGTCCGCTGGATAACACAATGCCGCGCGTGCCGGACATTCTCGGCGATGAAGGCTTGATGGAAGCGGAATCCCCACCCGCTGATGATCCTCGTCCCTTTGATCTGACCCGTGATCCCATCGAATTCCCCGCCGACCGTGACGTCCGTCTGCAAACCATGGCACGCGGCGATGAAGGGTTTCTGCTGGGTCTGGCCTATTCAGTTCAGCGCGGTTTTGGCAGCAATCACCCTTTCGCTGGTGAAATCCGGCTGGGCGAGGTTTCTGTCGACTTCATCCCCGAAGAACTCGGCTTCGCCATTGATCTTGGCGATGTCACCTTGACCGAGTGCCAGATGGTCAACCAGTTTCAGGGCGGGAAAGACATTCCACCCCAATTCACGCGCGGCTATGGCCTCGCCTTCGGACATTCCGAACGCAAAGCCATGTCGATGGCGATCATCGACCGTTCATTGAAAGCACGTTCCTTCGGCGAGGCCGCGGAATATCCGGCGCAGCAAGAGGAATTCGTCCTCTATCACTGCGACAATGTCGAGGCCGCGGGCTTCGTCGAGCATTTGAAGCTGCCCCATTACGTCGATTTTCAGGGCGAGTTGGAGCTTCTCCGCAAAATCCGCCGCGAACAGGAAGAGCGCGCCGCGCAAGCAGCGCAGTTGGAGGCCGCAGAATGAGCATCGCCCAAGAGACCACCGCGCATCACACGCACTACCCCGACTATAATTACGGCTATCTCGACGAGCAGACGAAGCGCATGATCCGTCGTGCCCTCTTGAAAGCCGTCGCCATCCCCGGATATCAAGTGCCGTTCGGATCCCGCGAAATGCCGCTTGCGCGCGGCTGGGGCACAGGCGGCATCCAGATCACCGCCTCCCTCATCGGCCCCGATGACACGCTGAAAGTCATCGATCAAGGCGCTGACGACACGACCAATGCCGTCTCGATCCGCCGCTTTTTCGAGCGCGTTGCGGGTGCAAAGCCCACCGAAGAAACGGACGAGGCGACGATCATTCAAACGCGCCACCGCATTCCGGAAAAGCCCCTGAATGCCAATCAGATCCTCGTCTATCAGGTGCCGCAACCCGAGCCGCTCCGTAAACTCGAACCCTCGGAGGCCGAAACGCGAAAAATGCACGCCTGGGCCGAATACGGCCCGATGCATGTGCGCCTCTACGAAGACATCGCCCGCTTCGGCCATGTTGCAACCACCTATTCCTACCCCGTTCTCGTCAATGATCGCTACGTCATGTCGCCAACCCCTATCCCCAAATTCGACAATCCGAAAATGGATCAAATGCCCGCTTTGCAACTCTTCGGCGCGGGCCGTGAAAAGCGCATCTATGCAATCCCGCCCTTCACCAGCGTGAAAAGCCTCGATTTCGAGGACCACCCCTTCACAATCCAGCGCTGGAGCGAACCATGCGCCCTGTGCGGTGCCGCCGATTCGTATCTCGATGAAGTGATCACCGATGATAAAGGCGGGCGGATGTTCGTCTGCTCGGACAGTAATTACTGCGAAACGAGACGCGCCGACGGCCATGTTGGCAAAGAGCTCGCAACCGCTGAACACCTCAACTACGTGACCAAAAAAATAGGGGATCAGGCATGACCCTCGTCCAACCCATGACAGATTTCGCTATTGAGCCTGAACCGCTTTTGCTCTCCAAATCGGTCTCGAAAATGTATGGCGATCGCGTCGGATGCCTTGATGTATCGTTCAATCTGTGGCCCGGCGAAGTGCTTGGCATTGTCGGCGAGTCCGGCTCGGGCAAGTCGACACTCTTGCGATGCCTCGCCGGCATCGACACACCGACAGCAGGTGAAGTGCTCTTTCGGCACGGTGCCGATCCGGTCAATATTTTCGACCTTCCCGAACCGACCCGTCGCAAGATGATGCGGACCGAATGGGGAATTGTGCATCAAAACCCGCGTGACGGGTTGAGAATGGATGTTTCCGCTGGCGGCAATGTCGGCGAACGGCTCATGGATCGCGGCGACCGCCACTATGGCAAGATCCGGGATGCCGCACTCGATTGGCTTGGGCGCGTCGAGATTGACGGCAACCGGATTGACGACCGCCCGCGCCAATTCTCCGGCGGCATGCAACAGCGTCTGCAAATCGCTCGTGTCCTCGTCCCCGAACCGCGCCTTGTCTTCATGGACGAGCCAACGGGCGGGCTGGATGTCTCGGTGCAGGCGCGCCTCCTCGATCTTCTCCGTGTGCTCGTACGCGATCTCGGCATCGCGGCCATTATCGTCACCCATGATCTTGCCGTTGCACGCCTTCTCACCGACCGTCTGATGGTGATGAAGGACGGGCGTGTTGTTGAGGAAGGGCTAACGGATCAGGTCCTCGACGATCCCCATCATGCCTACACCCAGCTTCTGACGTCCGCCGTCCTGAGTGCCTGACACAGATGTCGCGAAACTGTCATCGACCGGGACTAGGACGACAAAGGAAAGACAATCATCATGACAACAATGCTCCGCGCTGAAGGCCTCTCCAAGCAATTTCTTCTGCACACGCAGAACAGCGTTTCGTTGCCTGTTTTCGCGCAGGTCGATTTCACAGTGAAGAAGGGCGAAGCCGTCATTCTCCACGGCGCGTCCGGCGTCGGAAAATCGACGCTTCTCCGCATTCTCTACGGCAATTATCGTCCCTCGGCAGGCCATGTCCATGTGCTGCATGGCAGCCAGTTCGTCGACATCGTCACCGCGACCCCACGGCGTGTTCTCGAAGTCAGACGGCGCACGCTCAGTTTTGTCAGCCAGTTTCTGCGCGTCATTCCACGCGTCTCGACAATCGATATTGTAAAGGACCCGATGCTGGCACGCGGCATCGACCCGTCGGAAGCGACGCGCCGTGCGGGCGATATGCTTGCGCGCCTGAACCTTCCGGAACGCCTCTGGACGCTCGCGCCATCCACCTTCTCTGGCGGCGAGCAACAACGCGTCAACATTGCCCGCAGCTTCGTTGACCCCACAGCGATAATGCTGCTCGACGAACCCACCGCCTCGCTTGATGCCGCCAATCGTGATGTTGTCGTCCACCTGATCGACGAAGCGCGCAACAATGGCGCAGCAATTATCGGTATTTTCCACGATGAGGCCGTACGCGACCGCATCGCAACCCGCAGACTTGACCTCACAGCTTACAGGGCAGCAGCATGACCAGAACAATCCTCACAAATGCCAAGCTCGTGCTTGAAGACGAAGTCGTGACTGGCACACTCACATTCGACCATGACGGCATCGTCGCCGTCGACACAGGCCTCTCGCACCTGCCGACCGCGATCAATGTCGAGGGTGATTACGTCACACCCGGTATCGTCGAGATGCATACCGACAATATGGAAAAACATTTCGTTCCGAGACCCGGCGTGTTCTGGCCAAATGGCCTCGCCGCCGCCCTCGCGCACGACGCCCAGATGGCCGCCGCAGGCGTAACGACAGTCTATGATTCAATCTGCGCCGGTTCTGTTTTCGGCCAAAAAGACTATCGCCGTGAAATTTTCCCGCAAGTGATCCGCGCGATCGAAGAAGGCATCCACGCCAATGCTTTCCGGATTGATCACAAGGTTCACATTCGCTGCGAATTGACGGGCGACGAGCTGGTGGACGACGTCTCACCCTTCGCGGATAACCCGCTTGTCTGCCTTGTTTCACTGATGGATCACACGCCCGGCAAGCGCCAGTGGCGGAATCTGGATCATCTCAAACGCTACAATATTGGCTCCGGCGAAAAGACCGAATCCCAGCATGATGAGGATGTTGCCATACGTATGGACGTAGGGCCGAAAAACATGGAGCGGAATTGGCCTTTGATCGTCGAGATGTTCGGATCGCGCGGCGTCCCTCTGGCAACCCATGATGACACGACGGAAGACGATGTCGACGCTGGCGTCCGCTCGGGCGCAGTCATCTCGGAGTTCCCCACCACCGTCGTTGCGGCACGCGAGGCAAAGCGGCGCGGCCTTGCAACAATTGCGGGTGCGCCAAATGTTGTGCGTGGTGGCTCTCATTCTGGCGGCGTCGCCGCTGCCGAACTTGCGACGCTTGGCCTGCTCGACGGGCTGTCATCAGATTATGTTCCGGCAAGCCTTCTCCAGGCGGTCTTGAAGCTCAACACCAATCATGGAATTGCCTTCCCCGACGCCATGGCGATGGTCACGTGGAAGGTCGCGGACATGGTCGGCCTCAAGGATCGTGGCCATTTGAAGCAGGGATTGCGGGCCGATATTCTTCGCTTCCGCGTAGCAGGCGCAACCCCGATCGTTCGGGGCCTATGGTCGAACGGCCGCGTGGCATTCTGATCATGACGGATGAGAGCCCCCGCTACGCGCTCTATTTCGCGCCCGACCCGTCATCGCCGCTCTGGCGTTTCGGCTCGTCGGTCATCGGCTATGACGCCGCAAGCGGAGAGCTGGTTGAGCCGCTACTCCAACCGGACACAATGTTGTCCCGTTCATGGTCGGACCTCACCGAGGAGCCACGCCGCTACGGCTTTCATGCCACGCTGAAAGCGCCCTTCCGGCTCCCGGAAGGCACCGACGAAGCCAAGCTGATCGCAGCGATGCATCGATTTGCGACCGATGCACAGTCTGTCCCGATTGCCGGGCTTTCGGCGACCGCGATCGGCCCCTTCATCGCGCTCACGCCGATGGGCGATGAAACCGCCCTCAACACGCTCGCCAGTCGCATCGTCAAAGAGTTCGATATATTTCGCGCGCCACTCTCGGATGCCGATATTGCACGTCGCCTGAAATCCCCGCTGACGCCGCGCCAACATGAATACCTTATGCAGTTCGGCTATCCTCATGTTCACGAGGAATTCCGGTTCCACATGACATTGACCGGTCCGCTTCATGAGGATGATCGCGAGGTCGCCTTGGCGCACCTGAAAGCGGCATTCGCCCGGGAAGTCCCCGAACCTATGACGACGATTGATCGTATCTGTCTATTTCGGCAAGCTCATGCGGCAGACAAATTCAAGCGCGTTGACTGTGCCCCGCTTCGCTGAGCACTGCGCTCTCCCGGATTGCAGCCAAAAACGGCTCCAGCGCGTCCTGCATCGTCGTCTCGTTGCGGATTTCAACCAGCTTGGCGTTCGAGACCGACAACGGGACTTCTCGTCTCAGCCGCGCTTCGATCTCGTCGGCCGTCTCGCGGCCACGGCCTGCAATTCTCCGGGCCAGAAGCGCCGGATCACACACAATCGACAACACGGTGACCTGATCAAATCCCGCTTCCGCCATCGAAATCACCGCGCGCGAAACATTCACAATCGCTGTCTCACCCCGCGCAATTCCCGCGAGGCACGATTTCCGGATCCCGTAACGCAAACCGTGCGCACCCCAACTCAGCGCAAACTGGCCCGCAGCCTCGGCACGCTCGAAATCTGCCAAATCCATCGTGTCATGATCTTCCGCGTCTATCTGCGCGATCCGGGTGATCACGCGGCGCGGAAACACAAAATGTGCGTCAGCTTTGAGCTGATCGCGCGCCAACCCGATCAGCGTGTCTTTGCCACTGCCCGAAGGCCCGACAACCAGCACCAAGGCACCGCAACTGCTCATATTTTTCTGTATAATGGAGGATGAAATGACTGACAAGAAACTCGGCTCCGTGCCCCTGATCGATGCGACGGCGTCTGTGAAGCGATCAACACTTGGCCGCTACACGGAAGTTGGCGCACGCACATCGCTCGTCGAGACGATGATGGATGATTATTCCTACATCGTGAACGATGGAAATGTCATTTATACGACAATCGGAAAATTTTGTTCGATTGCCGCCATGGTTCGCATCAATCCCGGCAATCATCCGATGCACCGGGCGACGCAGGCGCATTTCACCTATCGGGCGAGCGCCTATTTCGATGACGCCGACGATGAAGCGGAATTTTTCGAGTGGCGTCGCTCGACACCTGTCACAATCGGCCATGATGTCTGGATTGGTCATGGCGCGATCATTCTGCCCGGCCGAATAATCGGCAACGGGGCCGTCATCGCAGCAGGCGCTGTTGTCACGAAGGATGTAGCTCCCTACACCATCGTCGCAGGCGTGCCCGCAAAGCCGGTCAGACGCCGGTTTTCAGAGAGAATCGCTGACGACCTTCAAGCCCTCGCTTGGTGGGACTGGCCTCATTCACGGCTCCGCGAGGCACTCAATGATTTCCGTCAGCTTGAAATCGAGGCCTTCATCGAGAAATACGCGGCGGGCGCACCGCTGTAATTTCTGGCAATGACAAGAATGCCGCTGTCGGATAACAAATAGGGCAGACATGGCTGATCCTGATCATGGTATGGTCGGCGCATCGTCCCTTCCTGTTGTTGGAACGCAGACCGAATGAAAACGCACGCCGCAAAGCCAGACCTGAAGACGCACCCGCCCGGAGGCGATCAGGCCACAAAAACATCACTTCCGGCGGTGACCAGACCAACCCATCCCCGCAATGCCGGAACGGAATTGCACATGGACTGGTTCGAGACAGTTCAGGTCAATCTCTCGGCAACCGAACGGCGCACCGCAACGCTTGGCGGGCGCCGGACGGTGAAGAAAACCTATCAGGCCGCCTGGCTCGTCAAGGCGCTGCAATGCATCGATCTGACAACCTTGGCGGGCGACGATACACCGGGACGCGTCCACCGGCTCGCTGCCAAAGCGCGCCGCCCGCTCCGTGCCGATATTGTCGAGGCGCTCGGCCTTTCCGATACACCCCCCAAGGTTGGTGCGGTCTGCGTCTACCCCACCATGGTTGCGCCAGCGGTGAACGCGCTCGAAGGCTCCGGCATTCCGGTTGCTTCCGTCGCCACCGGCTTTCCGACAGGCCTGACACCTTTGCCCCAACGCCTCGCCGAGATCCGCTATGCCGTGGATATGGGCGCGGGCGAGATCGACATCGTCATCAATCGCGCTCAGGTTCTCCGGCAAGAATGGACGGCGCTGTACGACGAAATTTGCGCCATGCGTGAGGCTTGCGGCAACGCGCACCTGAAGGCCATTCTGGGAACAGGCGATCTCCGGACGCTGCGCAATGTTTACAAAGCCAGCATGGTCGCAATGATGGCCGGCGCCGATTTCATCAAGACATCCACCGGAAAGGAAGAGGTCAATGCGACCCTGCCGGTCAGTCTGGTCATGCTGCGCGCCCTGCGCGATTACGGCGATCGTACCGGAATGAAGGTTGGCTTCAAACCGGCCGGAGGCATCAGGACCGCCAAGGATGCCATGAGCTGGCTCATCCTGATGAAAGAAGAGCTTGGCCGCGAATGGCTCGAGCCTGATCTCTTCCGGATCGGTGCCAGCGCGATGCTCGCCGACATCGAACGACAGCTCGAACATTTTGTCACCGGCCGCTATGCGTCGGCTTCCCACCACGCACTCGCCTGAGGATAACACCAGTGCCCACCGTCAAAGAGATTTTGAACACAATGGAGTATGGCCCTGCTCCGGAAGCCGATTCGCCCGTGCGGGAATGGCTCGAACACCATCGGGACGGCTTCCGTCACTATATTGGTGGCGCCTTTGTGCAATCGTCGGAAGGCGGCACGTTTCGCGTCATGAACCCAGCGCGCGATGAACCGCTTGCCAGCGTCGCCGAAGGCACCACTCGTGATATCGACGCCGCCGTCAGCGCCGCCACGTCGGCCTTCCCGGCATGGTCCACACTGCCCGGCCATGCCCGTGCGCGTTATCTCTACGCGATTGCCCGGCACATCCAGAAGCGCGAACGCTTCCTCTCGGTGCTCGAAACACTCGATAACGGGAAGCCGATCCGCGAGACCCGCGACATTGATATCCCGCTCGTCGCCCGGCATTTCTATCACCATGCCGGTTGGGCTGAATTGATTGAAACCGATATTCCGGACCACGGCCCGGTCGGTGTCTGCGGCCAGATCATCCCTTGGAATTTCCCGCTGCTCATGCTCGCATGGAAAATTGCCCCGGCCCTCGCCGCAGGCAACACCGTGGTGCTCAAACCTGCGGAATATACACCGCTGACGGCATTGGCTTTCGCCGAAATATGCAGCGAAGTCGGTCTTCCTCCCGGCGTCGTCAACATTGTCACCGGCGACGGAGCAACGGGCGCCGCCCTTGTCGCGCATGCGGGCGTCAGCAAAATCGCCTTCACCGGCTCCACCGAGGTCGGCCGGATCATCCGTAAAGCCACCGCGGGCAGCGGCAAGAAGCTATCCCTTGAACTGGGCGGCAAATCGCCCTTTATCGTCTTCGAGGATGCCGATCTGGATGGCGCCGTCGAGGGCGTCGTAGATGCAATCTTCTTCAATCAGGGACAGGTCTGCTGCGCCGGTTCGCGCCTCCTGATCCAGGAAGGCATCAGCGACCGTTTCCTCGACAAGCTTCGGCGACGCATGGCGACATTGCGGGTTGGCGACCCGCTCGACAAATCCATTGATATGGGTGCCATTGTCGACCCTGCTCAGCTGGCCCGCATTGAAAGTCTCGTTCAACAAGGCGTCACCGAGGGCGGCACGCTCTGGCAGTCGGACTGCGAACTCCCCGCGCGCGGCAGCTTCTATCCCCCGTCCGTTTTCGTAAATGCCGAACCGGCATCAACCATAGCCGAGGTCGAAATCTTCGGCCCAGTCGCGGTTGCCATGACCTTCCGCACGCCGGAAGAGGCCGTGCAGCTCGCCAATAATACACGGTTCGGCTTGGCCGCGTCAGTCTGGTCGGAGAATATTGATCTCGCCCTCGATACCGCCTCGCAAATCAAGGCGGGCGTGCTCTGGATCAACTCGACCAATCTGTTTGATGCCGCTGCCGGCTTCGGGGGCTATCGCGAGAGCGGCTTTGGTCGCGAGGGCGGCCGCGAAGGCTTGCTCGAATACCTCGTTCCGATGATCGAAAAATCGCTCCTGCCTGCCGCTCCCCGCACAGTGGCAAAGCTCGATGCGTCCCCCCATAGCGGCCTGAAAACGGCAAAACTTCCTGAAATTGATCGAACGGCAAAGCTTTATATCGGCGGCAAACAAGCCCGCCCCGATGGCGGCTATAGCTGGACAGTGACAGCACCCGACGGCACAGCTCTGGGAGAAGCCGGCATCGGCAACCGCAAGGACATTCGCAACGCCGTGGAAACAGCGGTCAAAGCCAAGGGCTGGAGCGGACAGGCGGGGCACAACCGCGCGCAAGTGCTCTATTTCATGGCAGAAAACCTGTCTGCCCGCGCAGGCGAGTTTGCCGACCGGCTGCGGTCGTCCGGCCACTCCGGCGAGGCGGCGGCAAATGAAGTTGAAGCCACGATCCGGCGCATCTTCTATTACGCTGCGTGGGCGGACAAATTCGACGGTCGGGTTCACGCCACCCGCTCCCGCCACCTCACCATCGGTCTTCACGAACCATTCGGCGTCATCGGGCTCGTCTGTCCGGATGAAGCTCCCCTTCTCGGTATGATCTCGTTGATCTTGCCGGCCATCGCCATGGGCAACCGTGTCGTGGTTGTGCCATCCCCGGTTCAGCCTCTGTCAGCCACCGATTTCTATCAGGTTCTTGATACATCCGACGTGCCGGGCGGCGTTGTCAGCATCGTCACAGGAGCACGTGCAGAACTGGCGAAAACGCTGGCCGATCACGACGAGGTCGATGCGCTCTGGTACGCCGCGCCGCGCTCCGAGTGGGCCGCGGTCGAATTGGCCTCCGCAGGAAATCTCAAACCCGTCTGGACGCTCGAAGGTGACCGGACCGATTGGCATGCCACAACAACCGGCCAAGGCCCCCGCTTCCTGCGACACGCCACACAACTCAAAACAATCTGGGTGCCATATGGCGAGTGAAAAGACGGGAGCCGTTCCGCGCCCACGACCCGCAAAGGCACCGCCATACCCCGAACCTCGTTGCCACAACCATGAGCAACAGAACAGGGCAATTAAATTGGCGCACCAATTACGATGAATAAGATAACACTTATCTTATTGAAATAGTTATATAATCTGCAGTTTTGACGTAGAATTTCCGGGTTATGTTTTTTCTTGCCCATTCTTCCATCCTCCATCGGCTCAAAAGCCATACATCAGGGAGGAAAAATTTTCAGTGGGCAGACCAGCCCACGATCCGCCTTCCCTCAGACTTATGCCGCCTTAACGATAGCGGTCTTATTTCTCAATTCGGCCAAGAGCTCGTATGACCTTAAGCGGGCCTGATGTTCGAAAATAGCCGATGCTACCATCAGCTCATCAACGCCTGTCGAGGTTACAAACCCATCGAGCTTTCGTCTCACGGTGTCGGGCGAACCGACAAACGAACAAGCCAACATGCGTGAGGCGTGCATGTTTTCATCTGCCGACCAATAAGCATGGATGTCGTCAATGGGCGGCTTCAGATAGCCGCGTTTACCCCGGATCATATCGGTGAAGCGTTGCTGAATGGAACTAAATAGATAATCAGCTTCAGCATCCGTATCGGCGAGTACCACATTTACACCCGCCATCGCATGCGGCTTGGCTGATTGTTGGGACGGCCTAAATTGAGCCTTGTAAATAGCCAGCGCATGTTCAAGCGCATCAGGTGCAAAATGCGACGCAAATGCATAAGGCAAGCCAAGCGCTGCTGCCAATTGTGCGCCATAAAGGCTCGAACCCAAAATCCAAAGCGGAACATTCAATCCGGTACCGGGAACAGCTTCAATGGTTTGATCCGGCTGAAGCGGTCCAAAATAAGATTGCAACTCAAGAACATCATCGGGAAAATGATCGGAAGCCATCATGTCGCGCCGCATCGCCTGCGAGGTTGCACGATCTGTTCCTGGCGCACGGCCTAACCCTAAATCGATCCGCCCCGGATAAAGCGATTCAAGTGTTCCAAATTGCTCCGCAATCAAAAGCGGCGAATGGTTTGGCAACATAATGCCACCCGCGCCAACGCGTATCTTGGACGTATGCGCGGCAATAAACCCGATCACAACAGAAGTCGCGGCACTCGCTATACCGACCATATTGTGATGTTCAGCGACCCAATAGCGCTGGTAACCCCATCGCTCTGCATGTTGAGCAAGATCCTTGGTATTGGCAAACGCATCGGCAGCCGTTTTGCCTTCAACGACAGGAACAAGGTCAAGAACCGATAACGCTACCATGGCTTTTACTCATCAACAAAGAGAGGCGAACGGAAGACCAATCACATTGGCCGTTCATCTCACGATCATAGTTCATTTATCGGGCGATCGGTAGTCGCGAATGATGGAGGTGTCGAACTCGAACGAACCGTCTGGGCGAGGCTTTTACGAGCCCTGCGAGGACTAGCTGGAGGCTCAATTTTGGGCGTTTCCGCTCCCTTTCGCGTGAACCTGCCGAGCAAAACCGGACTGCCCTGCCCCCATCAGATGATCCACGTGTTATGTTGGTTTAGGATTGCGTTGAAGCGATGCATATCTTGGGATAAAATACCGTAAACGTGGATCACTTTTTGGGGGACAGGCCAGATTCCTTCGCATGTTTTTCAAAATGAATTCTTAAATTATATCCGAGTGATGGCTTATCTAAATCAATTTTATTGCATTCGTTCCCAAACCATAAAGTCGCTCGATCCTTCATTTCAATCTTGATTCCATTAAAAAACGCGACATATTTTTTAATTCCCATCAATGGGATTAATTCAACTGGTTTTTCATTTTGAAAAAATTTTGGCGGCCCGGAAAATATAATACTGGATTCAAATATATATATCGAATTCATCATACTGGGGTTCATTATACTATAGCTATTATTTAATTTAGCATACCCACAAAATAATCGATTATGTTTATCGTTTTTTGTATTTCTTAATACAACAGATAAAATCTCACAAAGTGTTTGATTGTGAAAATGATTTTGATGATCAAAATTATCATTTATGTAAGATAAATATTTTAAAAACCCGCCCGTATTGATGTACAAACTCAATAAATATTTTTGTGCTTCCTTATTTCCATTGAAACAAGGATTAAATAAATAAAGAGAATCATTAGAAAGATTTATTTTCCCTGCGGTAATTTTTTTATAAAATTCCCAACTTTTTGACCAAGTGTCGCCCCTGAGAGCATCACCGAGTATAGGCAAAATATATCCATTATAACTTGATTCATAAAAAAAGCCGGTTCGATCAGAAAAAGCGGCACTCTGACCGGGTTCAAGCCCCTTAAGTTCTATTACCACTTTTCGCCCCCAACATTTATGCGAAAGCTACATTACTATCTTTAGGAAAACCTGACACTTGTCCAGCTTTGAAACTGACGGGTGTTACGACATCACTGATTTTACCCGATCAAGTTTTCCAGATCGTATACATACTTCTCGACGGACCCTTGTTTGTTGGTCTCTCTCTTCCCGACCAAGCCCCACGATCAGTGGTCAAAGCCCCTCGATCTTAACCCCTCGGTTCAATCCCCTCCGCGTTTTTATCCCCCAGCCCCGTAACTTGGAGTACCCCCCCGAAAAAGGGGTTCACCGGATTTTTCCAATTTACTCACGGCCCACGGAAAACCTGACTAAAGGGGTCGATCCTGAAACGACGCCCCCGAATACAGTGGTACGGGGTCTTAAGGCGGTGTCGGCAAGGGATTTGGAATTTGCCAGAGGGACCCGTGACGTGTCGGAGCGGAACGCGTCAAGGATGGCAATGGACGGAGGACCGAGGAAGGCAGCCCCCCTGACCATCATGACCTGCCTGTGATCATCATACGGTAGACCAAGGGCAGAGGTCGGTGGACGGCGACCAAATTATAGTCGGCGTGTGCACTTCTAATCCAATGCATACTCTGTTGAAGATATCCTCTAATCATTCCCAACAAAGGCTGAACGAAACATAAAAAGCATCACGATGCTTCCCATATGCTTCCCAATCCCGATTTTCGGGAAGCAAGGCTCAACAAAACCTCATCTAACCCATTGAAATCATTGGCGCACCCGACACGATTCGAACGTGTGACCTTTGCCTTCGGAGGGCAACGCTCTATCCAGCTGAGCTACGGGTGCCTGTTGGCCGCACAAACGACCGACCATGCAATAATGCTACAAGCACTTCTTTAATCGGTCAAACATGAATCGGCAACTGGAATGCGGCACCATAGGTGTTCCGCGCACACTCCGTACCAAGAATTTTTTGTGAATAATACTCCAAGTTGAAAATCTAAATTTGGTATTAAGATATCTATTTTTAATATAACAGATCATTTTTGTTATTTTATATTTCAGTTTATTTTAAATAAAATACCTATTCGGACATCCATATTTCTTAATAAAAAGTAACTATTCCAATCAATACTACCTCCCCCCCGAACTATAAAATGTTATAATTTTATAAAAAAAATATATTTGAAATATGATTTTTCTATATTAAAAATACGTCATTATGTGCGAGATTTCCTTATGACAGAAACAGCTCGAAAGCCTAATTTTTTTGCAACACAAGCGCATCCATCGGACAAAAAAGATGCCGGGCCCATTTCTTCTGTCATAGAACAGGATAATGTTTCAGATATTGATCAACTCATTTCCACCTATTACCTGAAAAAAGGCATTGAGCAGGATCAGTCCAGCCTCGAATTTTCGGAAGAAGGGTTTGCCGGCTCGGCCGAAATCGTCGAACGTCTCATGACAACGCCCTCAGTGACCGAGCGCCAACTTCTGCTCAAGCTGAACATTTTCGAGAATGAGCTCGCAACAGACATCGAGAACGGCTCCGGCATCGAAAGCAACGCCCTCATCCTGTTTGCGGGCATCAAACGCGACGTCATGGATCTTCTGGCCGAGCGCGCCTCGGACTAGGCGGTTGCCAAGGCTAGACTTGCGTCCCTTCGAGCGCGGCGTAGTTTTCGTCCTCGACAGCGCGCACCATCTCGATGAATGTTCTCGTAATTGGTGCCAAGGGGCGGTCACGCAGATAAACAAATCCGACTGGACTTACCAGCCAGGACGTATGCATCCGCCCCAATCCGACAATCTTTCCGGCCGCAATCTTGTCTTTCAATAAAAGTTCGGGCACAAGTCCGATCGCATCTGTATCCTTCACAATCTGGTTGATCACCGCGATACTCGCCGTCTCGATCGCGGGAACAAGCATCCCGGATTGCGGGTCGATATCGCCGAATTTTCCGGCGTCTCCGCCAAAATGGTCCGCCTGCCGCTTGGACATCATCACCCCGACATAGGGATAGAGCCTTAAATCGTCCATCGTCGGGTCACGGCCGTTATCAAGAGGATGCCCTGCGCGGCAAATGAAATACGCGCGCACTTCTTTGAGCAACTCCGTCTTGAAAGCGGGGTCCATCGCAGCATGGGCAATCGAGGCCAATCCGATATCGATGCGGTTTTCCCGCACCATATTCATCACACTCAGCCAGTCACGCTGCATGATCTCGAATTTCTGCCGCGGCTTTTCAAGTACCATCTTTGCAATGGTTTTGCCGAGCCACAATTCCGTGGAATAGAGCCCGGCCCCGATTGTGAGCGTGCCGATCTCGTCACTCCTGAGAAGCTCCATTTCCCGCTTGATTTTGTTGAACCCGGAGCGGACTTCGCCCGCGTGTCGCAAAATCGCCTCGCCGAAGGCTGTCGGGAAAATGCCGCCCGCGCCGCGGTCGAACACCCGCGCGCCGATCTCGTCCTCAAGCACCTGCAAGGCCTTTGTGAGTGCAGGCTGGCTGACATACAGCCGCTCGGCAGCAGCGCTTATGCTGCGCGTTTCCATGATCATCGCGACAATCTGGATTTGGCGGAACGTTAGACTCAATACAAATCCCGATCTATAACCATGAGTTATAAATTATAAATATTTATAACTATATTATATATTTCATTTGTCATAAATATTCCTCAATTTAAAACATGGGGCTGGCCTAGATAGGGTTACAGTATTGTGAGATTATTCCATTTAAGGAGTGCGGCCAAGAGGTTGCTGGCAGGGCGATGATTGAACCGCCATTCGCATTCTTTCAGGAACAGATAGAAGTGCTGTTTAGGCACGCCGTTGTAACG